>DATFJO010000455.1:0-19465 GCA_035269145.1 Tangfeifania sp.
CTCGGGGAAACCTGTCCTTTATTACCGTGGCATTTGCAGGCATTGCGCCCCTCAATGTGTTGCTCACCATGATTGTTACGCAGGCGATGGTAAAAACCACATTCGAAATAATTGTACTTCCGGTTACCGTTTGGGTGGTGAAAAAAGTGAAGGAAACAGAAGGCACCGATACATTATACTTTTCGGTTTCGTACAATCCATTTTCATTAAAAGGAATTTAAACACAACGGAATGCCCCGCCGCGTTGCCGGTTGTATTGTTCGTTCCGGGCGTGCAGATTAAGTTTGTTTATTATGAAAATCAACGCCTTAACAACGGGTACGGGTCAGTTTAAAATTCTGGTGGACTTTAAACTATTTCACAAACATTTTTCTGACAGTTTTCAAATGAATCGAGGATTAGTCATTTTGTATTAGTTCTGTTTTTAACTTTTCTCCCCCGATATTATATAAACTTAATGGTATCGGGATTTCACTTCGTTCAACTTGATGAGAAAAGTATCAAAAGAATCAAGCCCCGTGAGGGATGCCTACGGCGCTTCCACCCGCTCCCGACTTTCTTTACGGCTTTCGTATTACTGCTACCTCAGCCTAAAAGTCGGTTCACGCCCACCCCAGCTCGCCTGCCTGACGGCAGAGGCAGGCATTATTTTCTGTCCCACGCGCTTATCCTGATTTCATCAGGATTTTGAACGCTACGAACTTGCAGTCCTGCGGCCTATTTTCATCGAAACCGGAATTAAAATAAAACCTTACTGAGACCGGGAAGCTCCGAATATATGAGGAGATCACCCGGCCGAAGTTAGGTTTTATGCCTGCACACCGGAGTGCTTCGGCACACAGGTATGAAAATGGAGGTTGAAGACGAAAATCAGCCTTGAATTTTCTGCTTCGTCTTTGTTTTAAGACAAAGATGAAGGCCCCCGGCAGGGAAAAATTAATCTTTAATGAAAATCTTAATTATTTGCTCCATCTACTTTTCAAAGTGTTCCACGGGTATCCAAACATCTGCAGGGCGCTGCTTGTTTTATGAAACACAACGGAGAACCCAAAAAATTTTAAGTTATGAGTGAATTGAAACACCTTGGAGGAGAAACAGAATATACATTTGAATACCGGAAGGATCTGCTGGATGCCTTCGATAACAAACATCCGGGCAAAGATTATTTCGTAAAATTTAACTGCCCCGAATTTACCACCCTCTGCCCCATTACCGGGCAGCCCGATTTTGCTACCATCTACCTGAGTTATATTCCCGGTAAAAAACTGGTGGAAAGCAAAAGCCTGAAACTGTACCTTTTCAGTTACCGGAATCACGGTTCGTATCATGAGGATTGTGTGAATACCATCATGGACGATTTGATTGAATTGATGGAGCCGAACTACATCGAGGTGTGGGGAAAGTTTCTGCCACGCGGCGGCCTCAGCATCGACCCTTACAGCAACTACGGAAAACCGGGTACCAAATACGAAAAAATGGCCTGGCACCGCATGCAAAACCACGATATGTACCCGGAGACGATTGATAACCGGTGAGAAGGGGGCGGAGAGCATGGAGCAGAGAGCAGAGAGGAAAGAGCAAGGCAACCTGAATCCTGAAACATGTAACATGCAACCTGTTGGAGCAAAGCGGGAAGTTGGAAGCGGGAAGCACGAAGCACGAAGTTGACCGATGACGGGTGACGAATGACGAATGACCGGTGACGGATGACCGGTGACGGATGACCGTAAAACATGCAACCTGTTGGAGCGAAGCGAAAATCCCGACATTTCGTCGGGGCAACCTGAAACCAACAAATCTTTCCTATTTTTGCAAACATGACAATGGAACAACGACCGGACATCTATTATTTCAATCCTACCTGCGAGTATGCCGTGGCTAACGAAACCACATCGTGGCAACCCAACCGGCTGCTGCAAAAAATGGAGGAAGATTTGGGAATCCTGCCCCTCTTTTTCACACAGCCACACGACGTTGTTCTAATCAGAAAAATGCCCGGCAATAATTTCCTGCAAAAAATGGAAAACCAGGGAATTCCACTGCCCCGCTTTGTATTGCTGCAGGAGGCACTAAAAAATAAACTCAACGGAGAAAAACTCAACCGGCTGCTGCCCTGGGGCTGGAGCCCGGCCATGCACAAGCTGCTCGGGCCGTTAAAAGAAAACTGCTCATCCGGCTTTCTGCAATCGCCGGTTGCCCGCTGGGAACATGTACACCGCGAATTTTATTCAAAAAGATTTGCACTAACTATTTTGCAAAATTTGCTTCCGCTTTTGCCCGGTGAAAAAACAATGTCGCTGCAAATGCTTCCTGAAGTGGTGACCTCCCAAACTGAAATTGAAAACCTGATTGAGCGGTGGAAAAAACTGATGGTAAAAGCACCGTGGAGCAGCTCAGGACGCGGATTGCAGCCCATTACCAAAACTCCTGTTGTGCCCAAAGTATGGGAAAAACTAATGGGAATTGTAAACGAGCAGGGGTATGCCATTGCCGAACCGCTGCTCGACAAAGTGCTGGATATGGCGCTGCAGTTTGAGCTGAAACAGGGCAAAATTTCGTATGTGGGTCGGAGCATTTTTCTTACCGACCAAAAAGGGCAGTACCAGGGAAATTTCCTGAACAGCATGCCTGAAAATATTCTGCCTGAAACCAAACAAATGGCGGAGGAACTGCCGGATATGCTGGTTTCACACCTCAAAAAAATACTCGGGGAAAGTCCGTTGCCGCAACATTACGAAGGGCATTTTGGCGTAGACACACTTATTTACCGCGACACAGATGGCAAACTGCGTGCAAATCCGTGTCTCGAAATTAATTTGCGGCAAAACATGGGATTGTTGTCGCTGCAGGTTGAAAAACTGATTGCTCCCGGCACCAAAGGAATGTTTAAGACTTTCTACCGGAAAGGCACCTCTTTTTCCTCGTTTGTAAACGAAATGGAAAAACTCTACCCACCAAAACAGGAATCGGGGAAAATGGCCAACGGTTTCTTCCCCCTGACAGAAGCAACTAACGATGCAAAATTTGGAGCCTACATTATTGCAGAGAGAGATCCAAAGCAACCGAAACGATAAACACTTAAGATCCACACAAAGGGCGCAACATTTATTATTCCCTGTCATTTCGACGACGCAGGAGGAGAAATCTCACTTTTAAAAACAGATTTCTCATCTTCGTGCCTCAGATTGCCAATAACAGATTTGCATATCATTTTGATTATGTGTAAAATAACAAATAGCAAAAAACAAACACCAAATAAGCACCAAAAAACAAAAAACGAAATTCGAAACAAGAAAATTTTGGAATTTAAAGGATTTGAAAATTGGAGTTTATTTGTGATTTGTAATTTGCATTTTTTTGGAATTTTACTGTCATCGTCTCAATCTGCCCAATAAATTGGGTGAGCACCCGAAATGACAGGAACATTTAGCCTTGGCTGAATAATGAATCAGGACACGTTTATTCGCTTCTGCTCAATTTTTCTTAATTTTAGAAGTTGGGAAACGAAATCAAAAAAAACCGCACCTATGGGAAACGAGGAAAAGAAGAAAAAAATCTCAAAAAAATTTTATAAAAGTGAACTGAACCGGCTGCAGATTGAACTGGTAAAGCTCCAGGAATGGGTGAAGCGAAAAGAGCTGAAAGTGGTGGTTGTTTTTGAAGGACGCGATGCCGCGGGGAAAGGGGGCACCATCAAACGCATCACCCAGGTACTGAACCCCAGAATTTGCCGGGTGGTTGCTTTGCCTACTCCCACCGAAAAGGAGAAAACCCAGTGGTATTTTCAGCGGTATGTAAACCACCTGCCTGCCGAAGGTGAAATGGTACTTTTTGACCGGAGCTGGTACAACCGTGCCGGTGTTGAAAAAGTAATGGGATTCTGCACCAACGAAGAGTACTGGGAATTTCTGCGTTCGTGCCCCAATTTTGAAAGGATGCTCATCCGCTCGGGTATCATCCTCATCAAATACTGGTTTTCGGTGAGTGAAGAAGTACAGGAAAAACGTTTTATTGCCAGAAACGAGGACCCCACCAAACGCTGGAAACTGAGTCCGATGGATTTGAAATCGCGGGAAATGTTTACCGAATATTCAAAGGCAAAAGATGAAATGTTTGCTTATACCGACACCAAACTCAGCCCGTGGTTTATGGTAGATGCCGACAATAAAAAGCGGGCGCGCCTCAACTGCATCCACCATCTCTTGTCGATGATTTCCTATGAAGACCTGACGCCCGATCCGCTGGAACTTCCGCCACGGGAGAACAACCGCGGGTATGTGCGTCCTCCGTTAGATGAGATGACTTATGTGCCCGAGGTTTACTAATTATCCAGGGTTTGGGTCATGCCGAAAAGATGACGGGCCTGGTTTTCTAGGAACCCGGAATAGAGCACCTGCCGTCCGTCCACTTCGGTGTAACCACGCTGCGTGAGTTCAAAATAGGCGTAAGTCCAGTTAATTTCCGCAGGGCCGTTTTCCCCTATCACTTCGGTTTCTTCTTTTACAGCGTGAGTAGCCGTTTGCTGAAGCATGCTTCCTTTATTTCCTTCGGCAACTTCTTTCATCGGCACACCTTTGCTGTCGAGCAGGCGTACAGTTGATTCCAAATCGGGCCATGCTTCCACATTCTGTTCGTTAACCGATGACGCAAAATGGTTGACCGAATTGCCGTGTAAAAGCACCCAGGCAGCATATTGCGAGATGTCGTTAAGTTTTAAAACCGTTTCCTTGCGGGGCGCCCGCCACGGACGTTTAAAATAATCCACCAGTTCTTCCTCCAAAACATCGGCAGCCTCTGTTGTTATCTGGCCATCGTTACACAAACGGTTGAGCAACTCAATTCCGTTGTCGGAAAGCAGGTAAGGCGTATCTTTTACAGTTTCGTTTATCATTTGTTGTGCCCACGCCGGAAATTTTTCCACCTCAAGCTGGCTCACAAAAAACCGGGGAAGATCCTTTTCCGGATGTTCAAAATGAACGGCGCTGATTTTCTTTTTTGAAAAAGAATAATTCCCGGCAGCCTTGTACCCGAAACATTTTATGATGTGCCTGATATCCGCAATTCCGTCGGGCTGTTCGCCGGTATGGGTTTTCAGTGTCCGAAAGGCCACATGATCAATAACAACCTTTCCCCCTTTTTTTTCAATCAACTCTTTATAAATCCTGGCATAGGGCACTCGTTCAAGATATTGTTCCCAAAGCCTGCGGATTAAATTTCTGGCAATATCGGCTGCATTTCGTTTCATCTGTTAAAAATTAAAAGATTACCGGAAATTCATCTGATGAATAAAACCGTTACACCGAAAGTATTTATTCGGCCAGTAATACCGATTAGAAATTAAACTGAGCCTTTGGTTCGCAAACTCCCAATGGCTCTCTAATTTTCTATCGGCATTAACCATTGTAATCTCCAAGTTTCGCAAAAGCTCACTTTGAGATACAATTGGTATAACAATAGAATCCATAAAATCATTTCCTTCCATATCCTTTTAAACAGGAAAATAAGGTGAATGGTTACCCAAATAAATGTGTTTTAAAATATTGTTTTATTGGAATTTATACCAGTAGGCTATTTTGTGTTCCGGGTGGTTTTCTTTGCTTTTTTCATGAATTTCAACACATCTTTCTTATCGAAAAATGAAGTAGCCCCCATTTTTGTAGCATTTAAAGCGCCGGCGGCATTCCCGAAATTCAGCGCTTCCTGTATGGGTTTTCCGTTGAGGTAATAGTGCAGAAACCCGGCAGAAAAGGCCATTCCCGAGCCAATATTGTCTTTCATCTCCAGCTCGTAGCCGAGGTCACGAAAGGCTCCCTGTTTTTTGTGCCAGGCAAATACACCTTTCCGTCCGCGCGTAATAATCACCAAATCAATTTTAAACTTCTCAACGAGCTGTTTGCCAAAGCCTTCAATATCGCTGTGCTGCAGCCCCAGTTTTTCTGTCAGAAAATCAATTTCCTTTTCCTTTATCCTCACAAGGTTCGATGACCGCAAAAGACTGTCGATAACCTCAAGGTTAAAAAAATGCTTAAAAAGTTTCAGGTCGAAAAACTTGAGAGAACCCGGCGACTCCCTGATAAGCTCGCGGATGGTATTTTTTGAAATGCCAAACCGCTGGGCAAGCAAACCATAGAAAAGACAGTCGGCTTTGCGGGCGAGTTTGAGCGCTTCGGTAGAAAACTCGATGTGGTCGAAAGCCACATCCGGGGTAACTTTATAAATGGGTTCGTATTTATCGTCGAGTTCAATGTTCACCGTGCCGGTAGGGAACTCGGAATCGAGCTGAACATCGTAGGTGGAAATTCCAAGCTCCTCGAGGCGGTTAAGGGCGGCATGGCCCAGTTCATCATCGCCCACACGCGAAAGCAGAAATCCTCTTTCGCCAAAACAATTGCACCGAAATGCCAGATTTGAGGGTGTTCCTCCCAGCACTTTACCGTCAGGTAAAATATCCCATACAACTTCTCCGAATGCAACTATTTTTTTTGCCATTTATCTTTGTTTGCGCTGCAAAAATAGCGATTAATCGAAAATGATTCAAATTTCAACAGGCAGCATTCTGTTTAAAAATCTTAACAGGAAATAATCTGCTCATATTATGCCATTTAAGACTTTAAAAAAATGCCCGGAAAAACCATCGAAATGTTTCTCCGGGCAAATGCAATGAAATAATATATCGATTCAGGTTATTTCTTCAGGTGCCTGCTGACAAATTCTTCGAGCACCTCATCGAGTTTTGGGTGACCGATTTCTTCGAGATCATAAAAAACGCGGGTACAGGGTTTTTTAATTTTGACAATTCTGTTTAAATCGATTGGTGTACCGATAATGACCGAGTCGCAATCGGTACTATTGATTGTTTTTTCAAGGTCTTTTACCTGTTTGTCGCCATATCCCATGGCAGGCAGCAACTTACCGATGCCGGGATATTTTTTGAAAGTTGTTTCGAGTTCACCGGTAATAAAAGGCCGCGGGTCAATTATTTCCGAGGCACCAAAACGGCGGGCAGCCACTACGGCAGCGCCAATTTTCATTTCACCGTGGGTAAGTGTGGGACCGTCTTCCACACACAGCACCCGCTTGCCGCGAATTACTTCCTGGTTCTCAACCCTTACCGGACTGGTTGCATCGATTACCGTGGCCGCGGGGTTGACACTTTCGATGTTCCTCCGCAACTGTTCCACACTTTCCGGCGTAGCCGTATCAATTTTATTGATGATAACCACGCCGGCAGTTTTCAATACCACACGGCTGGGATAATAAGTGAGCTCTGCGCCCGCCCGGTGGGGATCGGTAACGGCAATGCTCAAATCTGGTTCGTAAAACGAAAAATCGTTGTTGCCGCCATCCCATAAAATTACATCACAACCATCGGGGTCGTTTTCAGCAGCCCGCAGTATGGCCTCATAATCAACACCGGCATAAATAACATTTCCGCGGGCAATGTGTGGTTCATACTCTTCCATCTCTTCGATGGTACATTTGTGTTTTTTCAGGTCTTCAATTTTGGCAAACCGCTGCACTTTTTGTTCCGCCAAATCGCCGTAAGGCATGGGGTGCCGCACAGCAACCACCCGGATTCCTTTTGCCATAAGCGACTGCACAATTTTGCGACTGGTCTGGCTTTTGCCTGAGCCGGTGCGGGTGGCACAAACCGAAATTACCGGTTTTGTACTGGTTAGCATGGTTTGTTTTGGGCCTAGCAGCATAAAGGATGCACCGGCGGCATTCACCATTGCACTGGCTTCCATTACATGCTGGTGGGTAACATCGCTGTAAGAAAATACGCAGATGTCGGCTTTCAAATCTTTAATTAATTTTTCTGTCCCGGTTTCAGGAAAAATCGGGATACCACCGGGATAAAGTGTGCCTGCCAGTTCTTCCGGGTAACGGCGATCGTCGATTCCCGGAATCTGGGTGGCTGTAAAAGCAACCACTTCGTAATCGGTATTGTTTCTGAAAAAAGTGTTGAAGTTATGGAAGTCGCGGCCGCCGGCTCCCATCAGAATTACTCGTTGTTTAGTCATAAGTTTTTTGTTTTAATGTCCTGAAAATTAATTTTTAAAAGATGAAAAAAACAGGATAAATCTCAGCCTCGTTATTTTTTTTCAGATTACACATCCGACTCCTTCTTAGGAGTCGGATTCTTCCTTCATCATGATCTTTCTATAAACATACGACCTCGCTGAGGCCGTTTAATATTTTTGCGGGAGAAAGATAGTCGCGATTCCGAAGAGGATAAAAAAAACAATTATTCTGAATGAACGTTATTTTCAAAAACAAACTGAATGAATTATCTGGCGCATTTATACCTGTCGGGCAACGATAAAAAAGTCATCACCGGAAACTTTATCGGCGATTATGTAAAAGGGAAAAATTACCTCAACTATCCCGGAAAAATCCGCGAAGGCATTGTGTTGCACCGCCAGATTGATTCTTTCACCGATGCCCACCCCTGTTTCCGGGAAGTAAAAATACTGCTGCGCCCCGATTTCGGATTGTTTTCAGGAATCATAACCGATCTTTTGTACGATCATTTGCTGGCGGCCAACTGGCAGTCGTTTGCGGATTGCACACTCCGGGAATTCACAAATGAGATGCACGACGTTCTCCTTTCGCATTTCACTTACCTTCCGAAACGCGTGCAGGGATTTCTGCCTTTGCTCATTAAAAACCGGCGGCTGGAATCATACGCAAGCCACGAAGGAATGCGCCATACACTTGAAACGATGAGCCGCTATACTTCGCTGCCTGCTCATGCTCCCGGTGCTATGGACATTCTGGAAGAAAACCGTGATTTTCTTCTAAAAAACTTCAACTCTTTTATATCGGAAATAATTGTTTTTGTGAAAGATGAGTTTGGGGTGGAAATAAAAAGGCCCGGTATAAAAACCAGGCCCTGAACATTTATGCAAGCATCTCGTAATACTCTTCTTCAAAGAAAAACTGTGAATCGCCAAAAGCAGGCTCCAGGTCGTCAATCCAGATGGCATCGGGATTGTATTTGGCAAAGAACGGCTGCCCCACCCATGACGGATCTCTTCCCTGAAGAAAATTGAGAACAAATACTTTTTCGCCTTTAATTTCCGAAACACCCACTACCTGCACTTTGCCGGGTGTACACGACATGCTCGGACCTTTCACGGTGCGGCAAATTCCGCTCACCTGGTTGTAGGCGTTTCTGAAAATCTGCCACGACTGGTTGAGTGTTACAGCAAAATAATCCTGTGCGCCGGTATCGCGCGGAATAAACATGTAATACGGAACGATTCCCATGTTCACCTGTTCTTTCCAGTTTTCGGCCCAGATATCGGCATGGGCGTTTATATTTTTCAGAATCGGCGATTGCGAACGAATTTGTACGCCCGCCGAAATCAGGCGTTTTACGGCCTCTTTCACCGCCGGGGTTTTTAGCTCATCGGGATGATTGAAATGCGCCATCAGGGCTATGTTAATCCCCTTGCTTTTCATCTTTTTAAACAAACGGATAAGATCATCTGCATCTTCGTCGGCAGTAAAACGATAAGGCCAGTAAGCCAGCGCTTTTGTTCCTATGCGTATATTTTTCAGATTTGGAAGATCGGCATCGGCAAGTGCATTGAAATAGGCCTCAAAAAATTTGGTTTTCATAACCGCCGGGTCGCCGCCGGTAAAAAGTACATCGGTAATGTGCGGATTGGCTTTCAGGTAATTCACCATGGTGTCGGCTTCTTTCATGGCAAACTTAAACTCGTTGAGTGCAAACTGCGGCCAGCGGAAACAAAAAGTACAGTAGGCATGGCAGGTCTGTCCCTGGGTAGGAAAAAACAGCATTATTTCGCGGTATTTATGCTGAATACCGTTCAGCTTTTTACCTTCAAAAACCGGAACATTGCTTTCCTGGCCTGCAGGATTCGGATTTAATTTAAGCCGGATTTTTTTGACTTCGCTCTGAATCTCCTTTCTGGGAGCGTCGCTTTTCAAAAGAGTGGCAATTTTGTTGAAATCTGCTTCGTCGAGCATCTCCTTCTGCGGAAAATTCAGGATAAAAAACGGATCTTTTTCAAAGTTATCCCAATCTATCAATTCATCAACAACATAATTATTTGTTTTAAAAGGCAATACCGTGCCAACAACCTCAATATCGAATTTCTGTTCCTCAGTCAAATTTTCCAGTTGGGATATTTGCCTGAAATTGTGCAAGGAGAAAGATCTGTACTTCATCATAAGCCAAAAATTTATAAAGAACTTTTTTATTAAAAAATGAATGCTGTTAATCTTCCGAAGTAGCAGCAAAAAAAGCTTTTTTCAAAAGCCCCGCGAAAATACAAAAACCACCCGGGATTCAGAAATAAAAACACATGACGTTTGTCAGTATTTTCTATTCAGAGAGGTGATCGAGGCGACTGGCATCTAACCGGATAAAAATAAAAAGAAGAATGGTAAAAGCCCACAACGAGGAACCGCCATAACTAAAAAAGGGCAGCGGAATACCGATTACCGGCATAATTCCGATGGTCATCCCGATGTTGACCATAAAATGGAAGAATATTATGGAGGCCACGGAATAGCCGTAGATGCGCGAAAATCCGGAGCGCTGCCGTTCAGCAAGCATTACCAGCCGTGACAGCAAAACCATAAAAAGAATAACCGTTAGAAACGTGCCGGCAAACCCCCACTCCTCGCCTACGGTACAAAAAATAAAATCGGTACTTTGCTCGGGTACAAAATTAAATTTGGTTTGTGTGCCGTTAAGAAATCCTTTTCCCCATAAACCACCCGAGCCAATGGCAATTTTACTCTGATTCACATTGTAACCGGCTCCCTGCGGATCGGATTCAATGCCCAGCAATTCATTAATGCGTGCCTGGTGGTAAGGCTCCAGCACATTGTTAAAGGCATAATCCACAGAAATGGAGAACAGCACCGAAGCAACCAAAATCAAGGCTACCAGTGCGTAATTTCTATAATTTTTTGCCAGGCTGTATATCAGCACAATTGCACCTCCGAGAAGTGAGGCTCCTGCAATCACCAAGTCCAAATCAAACCGGTTGCCTGTGAAAAAATTCAGGGTGTAAACGGAAATGAAACTGAGCAGGAGAATTGCGGCAATCACAAAAAATTGTTTCAGGGCCGGATTAAGCGCCAGAAAAATAACAAGAGCAATGCCGGCAATCAGCGCAAATAATAACGGACCGGGCAACACCAGCGAAAACACAAATAGCAATGCGACCAGCAATCCGAAAAACAAAACCACCCCCGATAATCCCTCGCGGTACAATACCAAAACAAAAGCAAAATAAACCAGTGCCGAGCCCGTATCGTTCTGCAACAGAATGAGTACTGCGGGTAAAAAAATGATAACTGCAATAATCAGTAACGACTTAAAACGCTGCAGCCTGAAACCAAAGGAACTCATGTATTTTGCCAGTGCCAGTGCAGTGGCAAATTTCCCGAATTCAGCCGGCTGAATACTGAAACCGCCAATAGTAAACCACGACTTTGCACCGTTTATTTCAGTTCCGAAAAACAGCACCAGTATCAGCAAAAAAATGACAACTCCATAAATTATGTAGGAAAAGAAAACATAAAAATTGGTTTCGATAAGCAAAATCAAAAAAACCAGGGTGAGCGCAGCGCCAATCCAGATTAACTGTTTTCCGTAACGCTGAGAAACATCCAGAATGCTATGGTGCTCGAAGTCGTATACCGAGGCATAAATATTTATCCATCCCAAAAACACCAACACCAGGTAGATGAGAATGGTAAACCAGTCGATATTTGCCCACACACTGTTTCTTCTCGGCATATTATTCTGATTGTGACGGATTTATTAAATTGGCCTCCAACATACGTTTTTCAACCCATTCTTTTTGTCTTGAAATAGTTCCGGTTAAATATTTTTCAACCAGCAAACTGGCAATGGGCGCTGCCCAAACTGCCCCGTAGCCCGCGTTCTCCACATACACCGAAATGGCAATTTGCGGATTGTCAACAGGTGCAAAGGCCATAAAAATAGAATGGTCTTCGCCATGCGGGTTTTCAGCCGTTCCGGTTTTGCCACACATCGTAACATCCGGAATTTTCATAAATGCCGATGCATTGGTATTTTCCACTACCTGCCGCATTCCTTCAATAACCGGTTCAAAATGCTCTTTGGAAATGGGTACTTCGCGTTTTTCAGTCAAGCGGTCGTCCGGTTCGCCCCCTTCAATTTCTTTTACCACATGCGGAATATAATAATGCCCGCGATTGGCAATGACAGCACAATAATTTGCAAGCTGAAGCGGAGTCACCCCCAGTTCGCCCTGACCGATGGCCAGTGAGCGGATTGTCATTGCATTCCAGCGTCCTTCGCCGTAATAACGGTTGTAATAAGATTCTTCCGGCACATTTCCTTTCAGCTCAACCGGAAGATCGATTCCCAGTTTTCGGCCCATACCGAAACTCAGCACATATTCTCTCCATTTATTGAATCCCTGGGCCGAAGTTTCTTCACTGTAAATAATCGACCGAAAGGTGTTCCACAAAAAAGGATTGCATGACTCCCGCATCGCATCTACCACATCGAGCGGCGACACGTGGTTGTGTGTGCACCGAATTGGCAAAGTGGCCGGACCGTAACATGAAAAATGGGTACTGGTGGTAATTGTTTGTTCCTCGAGGCCCGCCAACACATTCAACGCTTTAAAAGTAGACCCGGGAGGATATTCTGCCATAAGCGCACGGTTAAAAAGCGGCTCAAGTGTATCAGTTAGCAACATTCCAAAATTATCGCCCCGCACCCGGCCCACCAGCAAACCCGGATGATAAGAGGGCGCACTCGCCATTGCCAGAATTTCACCGGTAGAGGGTTCGATAGCTACCACGCTGCCTTTTTTATTTTCGAGCAGTTTTTCGGCATACATTTGCAATTCAATATCTATGGAGGTCATAATATTTTTACCTGTCTGCGCCGGCATGTCCTGGCTGCCTTCCAGAAAACTTCCCTGTATACGGTTGTGCACATCCACCAGAAATTTTTTAATTCCTTTTGTTCCACGCAACCAGTCTTCATAAGCTCGTTCAATTCCGCTCTGTCCGATATAGTCGCCCTGGCTGTAGTAGTCATCTTTATTAATATTGGCCTGGGTCACTTCACCAACATACCCCAGCAAATGGGCAGCTACCGGATAGGTATATTCGCGTAAGGTCCTCGACTGGGTGTGAAATCCCTTGAATTTGTAAATACGCTCCTGCAAAACGGCATATTTCTCGGGCGGGATTTGTTTGACGATAATGGAAGACTTATACTGTGAATATTCCTTTGCTTCATTGAGGCGGGTTACCAAATCTTCAGTGGTCAGATCGAGCATATCGCACAGCAAAAGAGTGTCGAATTCCTGGACTTCACGTGGAGTAACAAGTAAATCGTAGGCAGCTTTGTTGTGTACCAGCAGTTCGCCGTTCCGGTCGTATATAAGACCCCGGCCCGGATACTGTACCACATTGCGCAATACGTTATTCGTGGCGTATTCCTTGTAAGTAGGGTCGAGCACCTGCAACCGGAAAAGCCGGATGCCGAAAATCAACCCCGTGATAACAAATATGGCAATAATTACATAACTACGTTTCGAAAAATTATTCACTCTCCACTACTCCCTAAACATTAAAAATTGACTTAAAACTATAATAAAAATTGAAAACAACGAACTTAAAACTATCCGGTAAAGTGTAGTCAGAAAATGAGAAAAAGTATAGATTTCCAAAAAAAACAGCACAAAATGATGCATAAAAACCATAATGGCCGTGTAATAAAGAAACCATGTAAATTTATTTTGTTTCAAACCGGGATAATCACTCATTTCATCTTCCCTGCCTGAAATGGCCCCCAAGACATACGGACGTACATATGCAACAAATACGGTAGCTGCGGTGTGTAACCCCAGGCTGTTGGAAAATATGTCGATGGCAAGCCCAATTAGAAAGCCGGAAAGCAATACTCCGTAGCGTGGTGTACTCAGCGGGAGCAACATCACAAACAAAATGTAAATGTACGGATTTACAAAACCGCTGAATTGCACCTGGTTCAGAATCAACACCTGAATCAGTACCAGAACAATAAACATTGCCGCATATTTAATTAGCCATCGGATCATCCGTAATAATATTTTCCAGTTTATCTATTTCCGGCCGGTCTTGATTTTCTATGACTTCGACATAAGACAAGTTTTTGAAATCAGTAGAAAGTTTCACTTTAATACTGTAATAATTCTCACCGGAAGGCCTGCTAAAATCCTGTATGGTTCCAATCATTATACCCTCAGGAAAAATCGAGGAATAACCACTGGTAACCACTGAATCTCCGGGCGAAATATCAACATGAAGCGGAATTTCTGTCAATTCGGCCAACCTGTAATTTTCCCCTCTCCATATAAGCGACCCATAGTAACCGTTTTTTTTCACCATGGCCGAAATACTCCAGCGGCTGTTCAATACCGATATTCCTACTGCATACGACTCTGAAACCTGCGTTACAACGCCCACAATTCCTCCTCCGGATATAACTCCCTGGTCGGATTCAATTCCATCTTCACGACCTTTGTTCAGGGTAAAATAATTAAACGACCGGTTAACAGAATTATTGATAACCCGGGCTGGGGTAAAACGGTACAATGTATCGGTTTCTTCCAGGCTCATAAACATCGAATCATCAGCAGCAACTATGCCTGTCTGGTTTTCGAGCAACGTCCGCAGTTCGGCATTTTCTTCAGCAAGATTCTGGTTGATTTGTGTCAGGTGAAAATATTGCACCACTGAATTGTAAGCCTCGTAAATATTGCCGGTAATACGATTGGAAGAATTCAGGTATTTTGAACGCTGATAACTGTTGTATGTAAACAGCAGTGTCAGTGCCACGCCTTCGAGCAAAAGAAAAAGCACAAATGCATAGTTCTTCAATAAATACCTGAGCAGACTTCTCATAATTAAATCAACAGTATACAGACAAAATACAGAAAAACAAAAGAGTGTCCGGCTCGTTTTGTTTTATTTTTGAAAAACAAGACCATTTTCTTCTGCAAAAGCCAGGTTGTTACCTGAGCAGGAATGAAAAATTATCTACGTTTTTCAGTGCAATCCCGGTTCCGCGCACCACTGCTCTGAGCGGGTCTTCGGCCACATGAAACGGGATGCCGATTTTATCACTCAGCCGTTTGTCGAGGCCTTTTAATAAGGCACCACCACCGGCCAGCCAAATTCCCTTTGCCACAATGTCGGCATAAAGTTCGGGCGGGGTTTGTTCCAGCGCGCTTAACACAGCCGTTTCAATTTTCGAAATCGATTTTTCGAGGCAGTGGGCTATTTCCTGGTAAGAAACCGGTACTTCAATCGGAAGTGCTGTCATCTGGTTTGGCCCCTGAACAATATAATCAGGTGGGGGATCTTTCAACTGCGACAAAGCAGATCCCACGTGTATTTTAATTTCTTCGGCAGTGCGTTCGCCAATTTTTATGTTGTGCTGGTGGCGCATATATTCCATAATATCGGCCGTCAGATCGTCACCGGCAATACGTATGGATTTATTGGTAACGATTCCGCCGAGCGAAATCACGGCAATTTCAGTAGTTCCACCGCCAATATCAACCACCATATTTCCTTCGGGCGCTTCCACGTCGAGGCCAATTCCAATGGCTGCAGCAAGTGGCTCATACACCATGTAAACCTCGCGGCCACCGGCATGTTCTGCTGAGTCGCGCACCGCACGTACTTCCACTTCGGTACTTCCCGACGGTATGCATACCACCATTTTAAGTGCCGGAGAAAACATTCGCGACTTGGGATTGATCATCTTAATCATTCCACGAATCATCTGTTCAGCCGCATTAAAGTCAGCAATTACGCCGTCGCGCAGCGGACGAATTGTTTTCAGGTTGGCGTGGGTTTTCCCCTGCATCTGCCTGGCTTTTTCGCCAATGGCTACCATTTTTTCGGTTTTTAAATCGATCGCTACAATCGATGGTTCATCCACAACAATTTTATCGTTATGAATGATTATTGTGTTGGCCGTTCCAAGGTCAATGGCAATTTCCTGTGTTAAAAAAGAAAATAATCCCATGTTCTGTCAAAAGTTATATATCAATGTTTAAAGTGCCTTCTTCCTGTAAATACCATGGCAATGTCAAATTCGTTGCAGGCATCTGTAACCTCCTGGTCGCGGATACTTCCACCGGGCTGCACAATGTATTTCACACCGTACCCGCTGGCTGCCTCAATACTGTCGCGGAACGGAAAAAATGCATCGGATATCAGCACTGAATTTTTAATGTCCACTTCTTCTTTCATTCCGAAACGGGGCATGGTTAAATGCCGCAGGCTGTCGAGGCGGTTGGGTTGCCCCATGCCGGCGCCAGTCAGCCAAAATGAACCGTTTTCTTTTTCAGTAACTACTGCAATGGCATTACTTTTAAGATGTTTGCAGGCTACTGTTCCAAATTTTGCGAGGTTTATCTTTGCCGTATCGAATTTTTTCTTCGTAATGTTTTCAAAGTTGATGTCAACTCCTTCATCTTCATCCTGAACCAGCATTCCTCCGCTGATAGAACGAAAGAGTTTTTCATTTGTTGTTTCCGGTTTTACCGGAGCCACCAGCAACCGAAGGTTTTTCTTTTTGCTGAAAACTTCCAGCGCTTCGTCTGTAAATTCGGGAGCAATAATAATTTCCACGAATTTTTTTCCAAACCATTCAGCCACTTCTTTGGTCACTGTGTCGGTAAAACAAATAATGCTTCCAAAAGCGCTGATAGGATCGCCGGCCCATGCCAAATCGAGTGATTCGAGAATATTACCGGTTACTGCCAGTCCGCACGGATTAAGGTGTTTCACAACTGCAACTGCTACTTTATTTTCAATATGAGTTACTGAATGATACGCATCACTGGCTGATTTCCAGGCAGCATCGGCATCGAGCATATTGTTGTACGAAAGCGCTTTCCCCTGCAAAACTTCGGCTTCAGCCAGTGAAATTTCACCCGGTGTATTTTTAAATTTAAAGAATGTGGCTTTCTGGTGCGGGTTTTCGCCATACCGAAGAACTTTCCCGTTGTTCAGGCTGATTCTTTCAGATGCACTTTCATCTTCATTCGTAATGAAATAACTAAAAATAGCAGCATCGTAATGCGATGAAACAGCAAATGCTTTTCCGGCAAACCATTTCCGGTCTTCTACCGAAAAATCGCCCGCTTTTTCATCCAGCAATTCTTCCAAACGGCTGTATTCATTTTGCGAGGGAACAATTAATACATCTTTAAAATTTTTGGCTGCCGCCCGGATGAGCGAAATACCGCCAATATCAATTTTTTCGATTATTTCCTGTTCGGCAGCCCCCGAAGCAACAGTGCTTTCAAATGGGTACAAATCTACGATTACCAGGTCGATTTCAGGAATTTCAAATTCGGTTAACTGACTGACATCTCCCTGGTTATCACGACGTGACAAAATGCCGCCAAAAATTTTTGGATGCAGTGTTTTTACACGGCCTCCCAAAATAGACGGATATCCGGTGAGACTCTCCACCGAAGTCACTTCCACTCCGAGCGATTCTATGAAACTTTTTGTTCCGCCGGTACTGATTATTTTTACATTTAATTCATTTAACCGGTGGATGATCCTATCGAGGTTTTCTTTGTGATAAACCGAAATAAGGGCGGTCTTAATTTTTTTATTATCAGCCATTTATTCCATTTTTGAAATTCGTTTGCAAAGATAGAAAAATCAATCTGAATCCTGTTATAAAACAGTAAGTTTACCAAAAAAATTATTCATCCATAATTTCTCCTGAAAACTTTTTTTTGAATCGTAAAATTCAAAAATCTTCTATCTTTAAAATTCTTTTTGAGTTGTTTGTAAATTACCAAAACACCTGAAAATAGTAAGTTTTACAACGGATTCAAAACAGATGTGTAATCCTTAAGAAAAATTAACACTAATTATTCAGGTTTCAGTTTGGCTGGAGCCGGAGAAAAGTCTCCAGACGGAGGCTTAAATTTATTTCCGGCCGGACCGAACCAAAAATAATTTACATTAAAAATATCTGTCGTAAAAATGCTGTTGGTAAGGCTTATTTTCGAAAGTTTCTCTTTTGCCTTTAATTCTCTGAGGGCAAACAAGCTGCGTACATTTTTGTCGCTGCTGGGAATTACCATTGGCATTTTTGCCATCATTTCAGTTTTTACAGTCATCGATTCGCTCGAGCGCTACATTCGCGACAGCCTGAACTCGCTGGGCAGCAACATGGTTTATGTTCAGAAATGGCCGTGGGCCCCGCCCGAAGGTGAAATGGAATACCCGTGGTGGAAATATTTAAACCGCCCGGTTCCGGAAGTGGAGGAAGCAGAAGAAATTATGCGCCGGACTTCCACTGTAAAAAATGCCGTTTATTTCTTTGGGTTTTCGCGTACAGCAGAATTTGGCAGCAACCAGATTGATAATGCTACCATGCTTGCCAGCACCTATGATTTGCTTGATGCCTGGAACCTGGAAATCAGGCAGGGCCGTTATTTTACTGAAGCAGAAATGCAATCGGGCGCACCACTGACAGTTATTGGGGCCGAAATTGCCAGCCAGCTTTTCGAAAACATGAATCCGGTAGGAAAAACACTCAAAATCCAGGGATTTAAATTTCAAATAATCGGGGTGTACGAAAAAATGGGCGAAGACATGTTTGGCACCAGCATGGATAAATACATCCACATAAGCGCTACCAAATCGTTTTACATGGTTGACGTGCGTAACCGCGACCGTGGCCAGGCAATTGTGGTGAAAGCAAAACCCAACATCGGGCAGGGAGAGTTTATGGCTGAGCTGGAAGGTATTATGCGTACCATCAGAAGATTGAAACCCATGGAGGAGAATGATTTTGCGCTGAACGAAGTCAGCCTGATTTCAAATCAGTTCGACCAGTTTTTTGCGGTTTTTAACCTGGCAGGCTGGATAATTGGCGGGTTTTCAATTATTGTAGGTGGTTTTGGAATTGCCAATATCATGTTTGTATCCGTAAAAGAACGTACCCGAATCATTGGAATCCAAAAATCGATTGGCGCCAAACGTTATTTTATTCTGTTGGAATTTATTTTTGAAGCGGTTGTACTTTCTGTAATCGGAGGAGTCGTCGGGTTGATTCTCATTTTTATAGGCACCCAAATTGTTACTTATGCCACTGAGTTTACAATCCTGCTCACACCCGGAAACATTGTAACGGGCCTGCTCATTTCGAGTATCATTGGTTTTATTGCCGGATTGATGCCCGCACGAGCTGCATCGAGACTGAATCCGGTGGAGGCGATGAATACGGTGTAGCTTTCTTTAAATCAACTCAAAAAACATTTTCCCGATACCGAGGTAAATAAACAACCCGATAATATCATTCATAGTGGTGATAAACGGGCCGGTTGCCAGCGCCGGGTCAATTTTCAACCGGTGCAGGAACATCGGAATAAACGTTCCGAAAACA
>DATFJO010000456.1:0-12152 GCA_035269145.1 Tangfeifania sp.
AGACATTTATGCTGGCCCTCGGTATTTTGCAGCCTGAAGAATTTTTCGCGATGATTTACGGCGATACCGACGACAAAATAAATCCATCCACCGGCGGACGTAACTTTAACAACCACTTTACTACTTCCAACATTGACGAAAACGGGGACATTAAAAACCTGTCGGAACAGTATAATTCGGCTTCCGATATTTCATCAACCGGTGGTCAAATGCCACGGTTGCTGGGACTGGCGCAGGCCTCAAAAATTGTAAGAGACAATCCTTCGTTGAAAAAACACCTCAACAATAATGTTACCGGAAACGAAGTAGCTTTTGGAAGCATCGGCGATGCCAGTACTTCCGAAGGAATGTTTTTTGAAACAATTAATGCAGCGGCCGTAATGCAGGTGCCGATGGCTGTGGCAGTATACGACGATGGTTTTGGAATCAGTGTCCCGATTGATTTGCAAACTGCCAAATCGAGCATTTCGAAAGCCCTGAAAGGTTTTCAGAAAGAAAAAAACACCAACGGCATTGAAATTTTTACGGCCAAAGGATGGGATTACCCCGGCCTGGTAAAAACCTTTGACGAAGGAATAAAATACTGCCGCACAGAACAGGTTCCGGTACTTTTTCATATTCAGGAAGTAAACCAGCCCCTCGGACATTCCACATCCGGATCGCACGAACGTTACAAAAGTAAAGAACGACTTGAATGGGAAAAAGAGTATGACGGACTGAATAAGTTTCGGGAATGGCTGCTCGAATCGGGAAAAGCCGACGTGGAAACACTTACCGAAATTGAAAAGAAAGCAAAAAAACGAGCCAGTGCCGCCAAAAAAAGTGCCTGGAAAAACTATGATTCCGGGTTTAAAGCCGAGGCTGAGGATCTTCAAAGTATTCTTCAAAAAATAAAAAAACAGTCGGATGGGAAAATTGACAAACTATCCGATCTGGAAAAAATTAACCAGCGGGTTTTTCCTACCCGGCGAAAATACTTCACATTTGCCAAGCGGTTGTTTTATGATTTACACGGCAATAATTTACTGAAAAATGAACGCGAAGAACTCCGCCACTGGATTTCTGACTTTCATAAACAAAGCTATGAATCTTACAACCGGCAACTTTATCGCGAAAAATCAGATGCGGCTGTAAATGTTACTCCGGCTCCTGTTAAATACGATAACAACCCTGAAGACGTAAATGGCGCTGTGGTGCTTAACGCCAATTTCGAAAGATTGTTCCGGAAATATCCCAACCTGGTAACTTTTGGCCAGGATACCGGGAAACTGGGAGATGTAAACCAGGGTATGAAGGGAATGCAGGAAAAATTTGGCGAACATCGTGTTTCTGACACCGGAATTCGGGAAACAACCATCATCGGACAGGGAATTGGATTGGCATTGCGCGGTTTCCGCCCGATTGCTGAAATCCAGTACCTCGACTACCTTATTTATGCACACTCAACACTAAGCGATGATTTGGCCAGTATGCAGTACCGTACCAAAGGAAAGCAGGCATCGCCTTTAATCGTTCGCACCCGCGGGCACCAGCTTCAGGGAATTTGGCACGCAGGTTCACCCATGCAAATGTTGCTGGGTTCATTACGTGGAATGCATTTATGTGTTCCCCGAAACATGACCCAGGCTGCCGGAATGTACAACACGCTTCTTGAAGCAAACGATCCGGCACTGGTTATCGAACCGCTGAAAGGATACAATGTAAAGGAAAAATTACCGGCCAATCCGGGAGAATATAAAGTTCCGGTAGGCGTGCCCGAGATTTTACGTGAAGGAACCGATGTAACTGTTGTAACTTATGGATGGAATGCCCATCATGCCATAAAAGCTGCTGAGTTGCTTGAGAAACTAAAAGGAATTTCGGCAGAAGTTATCGATGTCCAAACATTGCTTCCATTCGATATAAATCATTTGATTCTTGAATCCATCAAAAAAACAAATAAAGTCGTTTTTGTAGATGAAGATGTTCCGGGTGGCGGCACAGCCTACATGCTGCAAAAAGTGATGGAAGAGCAGAAAGCATTTGATTACCTCGATGCAGCTCCCCGGACTTTACCAGCCATGGAGCACAGACCCGCCTATGGCATCGATGGAGAATATTTTTCGAAACCCAATGTAGAACAACTTTTTGAAATGATTTATGAAATGATGCGGGAAACCGATCAAAAGAATTTCCTCGAATTATAACGATGATGATAAGAACCGTTCTTTAATATGAAAGACGGTTCTTTTATTTTTTCCGGTGCATCATAAAATCAAAACAAAATCATGCCGCTGAATTCAGAGTAAAAGCTTACATTTGGCCATCAAAGCCGTAAACATTAGTATTCATTTTCAGAAAACGAATTTAAATAAGATAAAATCGTTTTATGAGCTCAACCAAAAATCTTAATTCCAGTTGGCGCAAAGTAGCATCAGCCATATACCGCAAACCAACCGATTCAAAAATTTACGGTTCGGTGGAAATCGATGTCACCGAACTTGAAAAATACATTTCACAAAAACGAAAAGAAGGCGTTAAAACCACCCTTACTTACATCATGACGCTGATTATAGGTCGTGCAATCGGCCAGGAAGTTCCTGAACTGAACAGTTATGTGCGCCGGGGAAAAATAGTTCCGCACCCGCAGGTAGACGGAATGGTGAGCGTGCTTTTGCCCGGAGGCGAGATGGGATCGGTAAAAATTGAAAATGCAGACCAGGTTACCATTGCTGAAATGGCTGAAGAGATTAAGAAAAAAATCGACCTGTCGAGGCATGGAGATGAAAACAAAGCCATGCAGTCGAAAAATATGCTCTCATCGGTTCCATGGCCATTTCGCTCGTGGCTGTTTAAGCTGTATAAAGTGGTTACCATTCACTGGGGAATTTCGCTGCCCTTTCTCGGATTATCGGCCAACAGTTTTGGTTCTTATGTTATTTCAAATATTGGCAGTGTGGGGCTTGATACCGGTTATGCTGCGTTGCTTCCTTCGGCAAATGTTTCCATTGTAATGATTTTAGGAAGGGTGATAAAAAAGCCGGTTGTGGTTAACGACGAAATTGTAATCCGGAAAATACTTCAGCTTTCTGCAACACTCGACCACCGTGTGGTTGACGGTTCGCATGGAGGTAAACTTTTCAGATTTATAAAACAGATGGTGAAGAATCCACAACTATTGGAAAGCAAACCAGAACCAGGATAATTAACATTCTAATTCCTTTTGAACGATATTTAATTCGGCATGCTTGGTAAAGTTGTTATAAAGCATACTGAATGTTTTCCGTGTACGAACACGAAAAATAAAAAAAATCTTTATTTTTGTCTGACAGAGACAGCAATCAATTTATTATTCACCTGAAAATTAATTCATTATAAAAAACGAGAAACAAATACGGATAAAAGACATTGCCGAAAAGGCAAAAGTATCCATCGGAACTGTCGACCGCGTTTTACACAACCGGGGCGAAGTAGCTGAAAAAACGAAAAAGAAAATTCTTAATATCATCAATGAACTCGACTACAAGCCAAATATTCTTGCAAGTACGCTGGCTTCAAAGAAAGCGGCCGTTTTTGCCACACTTTTTCCTGAACCGCCTTCTCCGCAAGGCTACTGGAACAAACCGGTAATCGGTGTAACAAAAAGGATTTCTGAATTAAAGCAGTACAGCGTTCAGTTGGTACCCTTTATGTTTAACCAGGCAGATCCAAAAAGTTTTGAGAAAATTGCCCAAAAAGTTATCCTTCTTCAACCGGATGGCGTAGTGCTGGCACCATTTTTCAAAAAAGAATCTCTGAAATTTATCAATCAATTGAAAGCGCACAGCATTCCTTTTGTTTTTATCGATTCTGAAATTAAAAATGCCGGACAACTTGGTTACATCGGGCAGGATTCCTACCAAAGCGGAAAAGTTTCAGGCAAATTGCTTGATTTGATGCTTCCCGACGGAAATATTCTTATCCTTCATTTTGCCAAAGAAATGGATAACCAGAACCACTTAGTACAACGCGAATTGGGTTTTTACGACTGGTTTTCGAAAAACAACCGGGATAACCATAAACTTTTTACCACTGAAGTACCGGATACTACCGATAAATCATGGATGCCACCTGTGCTTAAAATCATTTCCGAAAAAAATATTAAAGGCATTTTTGTAACCAATTCCAAGGTGTTTAATGTGGGACAGTTAATTGAAAAATCGAACCTGAAAGATTTGAAAGTCATTGGCCACGACCTGCTAAAAGAAAATATTGATTACCTCAATAAAAACATTGTACATTTTCTGATTTGCCAGCGCCCCGAAGAGCAGGGATACAATGCTGTCAACAAACTCTTCAGGCACGTGGTACAAAAAAGAACCACTGCCGAAATAAACTATACATCCATAGATATCGTAACAAAAGAAAATGCAGATTATTACAAAGGATTTAAATAAATAAAAATGATGAAACCAATGTCGTTTGAAGACCTTCGCGGAAAAGTTTGTGTAATTACCGGCGGTGCCGGAGTACTGGGAAGTGCAATGGTAAAAGCCCTGGCATCGGCCGGGGTAAAAATTGCCATTGCCGACATCGATAAGGAGCTTGCCGACAGAGTGGCCGCAGAAATTGCCTCGGAATCGGATACAGAAGTAATTGGCGTGGCAGCCAATGTACTGGATAAAGAATCGCTTGAACAGGCAAAAGTGGTAATAAATGCCCAACTGGGTGAAATAGATATCCTTATCAACGGTGCCGGAGGAAACAGTCCGCAGGCCACTACCAAAGTGGAACAAATGCAGGAAGCTGATATCAGCAACCTGGAGGAAACTTTTTACGGGCTGCAAATAGAAGGATTCGATAAAGTTTTTGCACTGAATTTTAAAGGCACACTTCTGCCAACCATGGTTTTCACAAAAGACATGCTTACCCGGAAAAAAGGAGTTGTGTTGAATATTTCTTCGATGAACTCTTACCGGCCGCTTACAAAAATTCCGGCTTATTCAGCAGCAAAAGCATCCATCAATAATTTTACTGAATGGCTTGCCGTGCATCTTGCAAAAGTGGGAATCAGGGTAAATGCCATTGCTCCCGGATTTTTTATTACCAACCAAAACCGTTTTTTGGTAATGGATGAAAAAACCGGAAATTACTCACCGCGTGGTCAAAAAATTGTCGATAACACTCCTATGGGAAAATTTGGCGAACCGGAAGATTTGCAGGGAGCAACTCTTTTTCTGGTTTCCGATATTTCAAAATTCATTACCGGTATAATAATTCCTGTCGATGGCGGTTACAACGCATTTGGAGGTGTTTAAAATTTAAAACTTATAAAAACTATAAACTGAATATCATGAAACGAAGAAACTTTTTAGCTACCAGTGCCGGAGTTGCAGCAGGAGCTTCATTATTAACAAGCCCTGTGGGTGCAGCAGTAGCGGGGCAAAGCAAAAAACGCCTCGCATTGGTAGGAACCGGAGTTCGCGGAACAGGTTTCTGGGGAAAGCGGGTTGTAGAAAATTACAGCGATATTGTTGAATTTGTAGGACTGTGCGATATCAACCCGGGCCGTCTCGAATTTGCCACAAATTTTATGAATGTCGATTGCCCGGTATTTACCGATTTCGACAAAATGATGAATGAAACCAGGCCCGACATGGTGATTGTTACCACCGTTGATTCTATTCACCATAAATATATCATCCGGGCAATGGAGCTTGGCGCCGATGTGCTGACAGAAAAACCTATGACCACCGATGAAGACAAAAGCCAGGCTATTCTAAATGCTGAAAAACGGACCGGAAAAAAATGCACCGTGGGATTTAACTACCGCTACGGAACACTCTTTTCTGCAATAAAAGAACAGTTGGTAAAAAAACCGGTTGGTGAGATCACATCAGTCGATTTTCACTGGTACCTGAACGTTTATCATGGAGCATCCTATTTCAGGCGCTGGCATGGCGAGCGCGACAAAGGCGGAACTTTGTTTGTTCATAAATCTACCCACCACTTCGATTTACTGAACTGGTTCCTCGATTCCGATCCGGTTGAAGTTACCGCATACGGCGATTTAGAGCATTACGGAAAAAATCACCCGTACAGGGGAGCCAACTGCCGAAAATGTGCGTATACCGACAAATGCGAATACTACTGGGACATAACATCCAACAAACACTACATGAACCTCTATGTTAAAAACGAAAAATATGATGGTTACATTCGCGACAATTGCCTTTGGAGAGAAGAGGTAGATATTTTTGATAAAATGTCGGCGCAAATAAAATATGCCAACAATGTAATCGTAAATTATTCGCTCACAACATATTCACCTTACGAAGGCTGGCGAATTGCATTTAACGGGTTTGATGGTCGCATTGAATCGTGGGAAGACATTCCGTGGCGCAGACAGGAAAAAATCAACCAGGCCGAATTGCACGCTGCCGAAATGAATCAGAGTGCACCGGGCGAAGCGCGTTACGATGAAATTTTCAAAATGAATAATTTTGATCGTGATTACGAAATGATAAAAGTGGAAGCTTCCCGCGGCGGACATGGTGGTGGTGACCAGCGTTTGCAGGATAAAATATTCCGCGACCCCGATATGGCCGATCCATTAAAATATTCAGCCGGAACACGCGATGGCGCCATGTCGTGCCTGATTGGCGTAGCAGCCCGTAAATCAATCGATGAAAAACGGCCGGTGAGAATTGAAGAACTGACAAATATAAAACCGCATCCAACAAGAGGCGTATGATATAATAAGAAGGGAGCTAATTGTTCCCCCTCTTTTAAACTGAGACCGTGAACGCAAACGAACGAAGTAATGAAGAAATAAATATCAGGAAATATGTCATTGGAACAAACATGGAGATGGTACGGTCCTTCCGACCCCGTTACACTTCAGGACATCAGGCAAGCCGGGGCAACCGGCATTGTTACTGCGTTACACGAAATCCCGAACGGAAAGATTTGGGAGTTAAAAGCGATTGAAGAACGAAAACGGTTTATAGAATGGGACGACAACCAACCGGTGCCGCAACCTCGCGGACTTACCTGGTCGGTGATTGAAAGTATCCCGGTTCATGAAGATATAAAACAGGGAAAACCGAGTCGCGACAAATACATTGAAAATTACGCCGAAAGCATCCGAAATGTTGGTAAAGCCGGAATTCCGGTGTTGTGTTATAATTTTATGCCGGTAGTTGACTGGACCCGCACCAATTTAAATCTGAAACTTGAGGATGGCGCGCGTGCGTTGGCTTTTGACATGATCGACTTTATAGCTTTCGACGTTTTTATACTCAACAGAAAAAACGCAGTGGATGCTTACGACACTGAACTGGTCAAAAAAGCCGAACACCGTTTCGAAGTGATGAGCAGTGAAGAAAGGTACGAGCTCCAACATACCATTCTTGCCGGCCTGCCCGGCTCTGAAGAATCCTGGACACTGGAACAATTTCAGGCAAAACTCGATGAATACAAAAAAATTAATGATAATCAATTTCGCAAAAACCTGGAATATTTTCTTAAAAAAGTAGCACCTGTTGCACAGGAAAGCGGGGTTAAACTTGCCATTCATCCCGATGATCCGCCTTTTTCTTTATTTGGACTACCGCGGGTGGTAAGTACCGAAGCTGACATAGAATTTATTTTAAATGTTTTTGACTCCATTTACAATGGATTTACACTCTGCACAGGTTCGCTGGGTGTGCGCCCTGATAATGATCTGGAAGGCATTGTAAAGCGGCACGGCGCCAAACTGAATTTTGCCCACTTGCGGAGTACACAACGTGACGAATACAATGGGTTTCATGAAGCCGGCCATTTGCAGGGCGATGTGGATATGTACAGTGTTATGCTCGCCATTTTGAAAGAGCAGCGCAAAAGGCAAAGCGTTTATCGTCCTGATGATAAAATTCCCATGCGCGCAGATCATGGACACACCATTCTCGACGACCTCACAAAAAAAACCAACCCGGGTTATTCTGCTATCGGACTTTTACGCGGAATGGCTGAACTTCGCGGGCTTGAATTGGGAATAGAAAGAAGTGGGGCAGTTTTTAACAATTAACAATAAAAATTATAAATTACCATGAGTTTAGAATTAAAGAAAAATGCAAAATACGCCATGCTGGTTCCAACAAGCATGGGGTTAAGAATTACTCCGGAAAACGGCCAGCCTGTTCATTCGAGCGACATGTTCAGATTACAGGCAACAAGTGCCGAAACAAACGTGGCAAGTATCTCCTCCTACCTTGGATTGCCCGTAAAAGTGCTGACCACCTTTGTAAAGGGTAGCCCAATGGCACATTTTATAAAAAGTAATTTGAAAGCACGCCGGATGGATTTTGAAGGGCCCGATGTTGAACAGGGAGATCCCTGGGGATACCGGCACCAAATTAATATTGCCGACAGTGGTTTTGGAACTCGCGGGCCCCGTGTTTTTAACGATCGGGCAGGTGAAGTTGGCAGAACATTAAATGCCAAAGATTTTGATTTGGAACGTATTTTTGGAGAAGAAGGTGTTCAAATTGTTCATTTATCTGGTCTTATCGGTGCACTTTCTCCGGAAACCACTCAATTTTGCCTGGAAGTGGCTCGTACAGCGAAAAAGCATGGAACAAAAATATCCTTCGACCTGAACCACAGAGCCTCGTTTTGGAAAGGACGTGAGGAACAACTGAGAAAAGATTTCACTGAAATAGCTTCTGTCTCAGATATTCTCATTGGAAATGAAGAAGATTTCCAGCTTTGCTTCGGAATTGAAGGCCCCGATACCGGCGGTAAAAGTATTGAGGCAAAAATTGACGGCTTTGAAAGCCTTATCAAAAAAGTAAAAAAACAATTTCCAAGTGCATCGGTATTTGCTACCACATTGCGCGAGGTAGTAAGTGTAAACGAACATCTATGGGGTGCCATCATGCTTGAAGGTGACAACAACTGGCAGGTAATTGAGCCCCGCAGAATAAATGTGCTCGACCGAATCGGCGGCGGCGATGGATTTGTTGGTGGATTGCTTTACGGAATTCTGAAAGGCTGGGAACCTGAAAAATGGCCGCAGTTTGGCTGGGCAACCGGTGCAATGGCTGCCACTTTCCTGACAGATTACGCCCAACCTGCCGATGAAGATATGGTTTGGAGCATCTGGTCGGGAAATGCACGGGTAAAAAGATAACTATATGACCTATGTGCCTATTGTGGTTTGTTTCTTAATACCATGTAGGCACATAGGTCACAATAGAAAAAATTCAAAAAATGATATACTACGAAACAGGTTCAAAAGAAACCAGCCTTTCAGCAGAAGATCTCAAAAAAGGATTGTTTGAAGCGCTGAAAAAAATGGGTGATAAGAAGAAAGTGCTTGCCGTTCCGCCGGACTACACCCGGTTGCCATCGCGTTCGGGTGAACTAACCGAATTTGCCTGGCAATATTACGGCGAAAAGCTCACCGATATTCTCCCGGCACTGGGAACTCACTCCCCGATGACCGACGTGCAAATCAGTCACATGTTTGGTGAAACTCCCAAAAATCTTTTCAGAGTTCACGACTGGCGAAACGACGTGATTACACTGGGAACCGTTCCCTCCGAATTTGTGGAAGAAGTGTCAAAAGGAGCCGTCGATTATTCCTGGCCGGTGCAGGTGAATAAACTTTTGGAAGAAGGCGGTTTCGATCTCATCCTTTCCATTGGTCAGGTTGTGCCGCACGAA
Source organism: Tangfeifania sp. (assembly GCA_035269145.1). GTDB lineage: Bacteria > Bacteroidota > Bacteroidia > Bacteroidales > Prolixibacteraceae > Tangfeifania. The sequence continues at coordinate 9,670 of DATFJO010000456.1, forward strand.
GTGGTGGGAATGGCCAACTACAATAAAAATATATTTGTGGGAACAGGCGGTTCAGAAGGAATCAATAAAAGTCATTTTATCGGGGCAGCTTATGGAATGGAGAAAATGATGGGCCGGGCTGATACTCCGGTACGCCGTGTTTTTAACTATGCGTCAGAACATTTCGCCCAGCATCTTCCGATTGTTTACGTGCAAACAGTTGTGGGGCTGAATGAAAACGGAAAACTACAGACTTACGGATTGTTTGTTGGCGACGATTTCAGTGTATTCGACAAAGCAGCCAGACTTTCGTTACAGGTAAATTTTAAGATGGTGGAAAAACCTCTGAAAAAGGTGATAGTCTGGCTCGATCCAACTGAGTTTAAAAGCACCTGGCTGGGAAATAAAAGTATTTACCGCACCCGCATGGCACTGGCCGACGGTGGCGAACTGATTGTGCTGGCACCGGCACTTGTTGAGTTTGGAGAAGACAAACAAATTGATCTGCTCATTCGAAAATACGGCTACTTCGGAACACCTCACACTTTAAAAATGGTGGAAGAAAACGAAGATTTAAGGGGGAATCTTGGAGCCGCAGCGCATCTTATCCATGGTTCTTCAGAGGGCCGTTTCAGCATTACTTACTGTCCTGGCAACCTTCCGGGAAATCTCACACAAAAGGAAATTGAAAGTGCAGGATATAAATTTGCCGATATCGAAAAAATGACTGAAAAATACAATCCTGAAAATTTGAAAGACGGATTCAACACAATGTCTGACGGAGAAGAGGTGTTTTTTATCTCGAATCCGGCAATCGGTTTATGGGCTTACAAAGACAGGTTTGAATATTGACAATAACCACATTAAACACATAGGCCACAATAGCTATGTGAACTATGTGCCTAATGTGGTTCAAAAAACGGATGAATTGAAAAAAGTGAAGTGGGGAATAATCGGAGTTGGCAACGTAACCGAAAAAAAGAGCGGTCCTGCCTTTTATAAATCCGAAAATTCTGAACTAATGGCGGTAATGCGCCGCAATGCTGAAAAAGCTGAGGATTATGCAAAGCGCCATAACGTTCCGAAATGGTATTCTGATGCCACCGAATTAATCAACGACCCCGAAGTGGATGCAGTTTATGTAGCTACCCCACCCGATTCTCACGCAAGCTACGCCATTGAAGCAATGCGTGCAGGCAAACCGGTTTATGTGGAAAAACCAATGGCACGTAATTATGCCGAATGCAAAGAAATGCTGACAGTTTCAAAAGAAACCGGAATGCCGCTTTGGGTGGCTTATTACCGGCGAAGTTTGCCGGCGTTTCTGAAAGTGAAGGAGCTGGTAGAAACAGGTGCAATCGGTACTCCGTTAACGGTACAAATAACGTTGCATAAAGCACCGCGCGAAAAAAATCAGAAAAAGGAGGAAATGCACTGGCATGTTTTCCCGGAGATCAGCGGCGGCGGTTACTTTTTCGATTTGGCATCGCACGAACTGGATTACCTCGATTTTGTTTTTGGACCAATTAAAAATGCTTCAGGGATTGCCTCCAACCGGGCTGGTTTGTACCCGGCAGAAGATACGGTTGTAGGAACCTGGGAACATGAATCGGGAATTACAGGAAGCGGAAGCTGGTGTTTTGTAGTGGATGAATCTTCGGAGGAAGATAAAATTGAAATTCTGGGAACTACCGGCAAAATTATTCTGCCCTGTTTTACCCACGAAAATATTCAACTCATTAACAAAGATGGAATGATTGAAATGGGCTTTGAAAATCCGGAACATGTTTCTCAAAACCTGGTTCAGCAGGTAATTAATGAATTAAGAGGCGATGGAAAATGCGTGAGCACCGGTGCCTCAGCAGCACGCACTGCCAAAGTAATGGATGAAATGGTGAAGAATTATTATAGAGATTTTAAACCACAATAGGCACATAGGGCACATTAGCTATGTGCCTATGTGGTTCAAAATAAAAAAGATGGTAACAAAAAAACAAATAAACGATTTAAGTTATAAAATCATCGGATATGCCATAGAAGTTCACAAAGAACTTGGTCCAGGATTACTCGAAAGCGTTTATGAAAAATGCCTTGCTCATCTTTTGCAGTTAAATGGATATGAAGTTAAACGGCAGCAGGTTGTGCCGTTTGAATTTAGGGGACTTTACCTGAATGTTGATTTACGGTACGATTTGCTTGTTGATGATTTAATTGTTGTAGAACTTAAAACAGTTGATGCATTTCATCCTGTGCATGAAGCAAAATTGCTCACCTACCTAAAGTTGCTGGAAAAACCAAAAGGAATTCTCATAAATTTTAATTGCACAAATATTTTCAGGGAAGGACAAAAAACTTTTGTAACAGAATATTTTAAAAAATTACCAACAGAATAACTATGTGTTCTATGTGCCTATGTGGTATTTAAGGTGAACCACAATAGGCACATAGGGCACAATAGAAAAGTAAACATGAAAATAATAATCGACGATAAAATACCTTATATA
>DATFJO010000457.1:0-4731 GCA_035269145.1 Tangfeifania sp.
CATACCGCAGCCCAAAATCTCGAGCCAGCCAGTGTGCTTACACACATTGCAACCTTCGCCGCCACAAATGGAACAACTTACATCCATTTCGGCACTTGGCTCGGTAAATGGGAAATAGGAAGGGCGCAAACGAATTTTAGTGTCCTCGCCAAAAAGTTCTTTTGCAAAGTAAAGAAGCGTTTGTTTCAGGTCGGCAAACGAAACGTTTTCATCTACATACAATCCTTCCACCTGGTGAAAAATACAATGTGAACGGGCAGAAATTGCTTCATTTCTGAAAACCCTTCCCGGAAAGATTGCGCGAATGGGCGGCTGCTTTTTTTCCATCACCCTGATTTGCACACTTGAAGTGTGAGTGCGCAGTAACACATCCGGATCTTTTTCAATAAAAAAAGTATCCTGCATGTCGCGTGCCGGATGTTCCGGCGGAAAATTCAATGCTGAGAAAACATGCCAGTCGTCCTCAATTTCAGGACCTTCGGCAACTGTAAATCCAAGCCGTCCGAAAATATTGATGATCTCATTTTTCACGACCGAAAGCGGATGACGGGTGCCAAGTTTCATTGGTTCGCCAGGGCGGGTCAGATCCAATCCTGAATCACCGGCATCCTGCTGCTGAAAGGAATCACGCATGCTGTTCACTTTCTCGAGTGCAAAATTTTTCAGATCGTTAATGGCCTTACCAACCTCTTTTTTCTGCTCGTTCGGAACATTTTTAAAATCAGCAAAAAGTTTATTGATTTCCCCTTTTTTACTAATGTACTTGATTCGCAATTCATCTACCTCTTCAAGAGTGGAAGCTTTTGCCTCATCAATTTCCTGTTGCAGATCCTTAATCTTTTCTAACATTCCGGGCCAGTTTTTTTATTGAAGCGACAAAGATAATGATTCAATTATAAATAAGCAGGCAGGCGGTATTGAATCAACCGGATTAATACAATGATTAAACAATCCTTTTACAATAAATACGATAAAGCATAAAAGAGACTACAATATGAAAAACAAATGAACCGGCAGAACTGAGCGCAAATTTCAATGGATTCCCTGTAAAATAAACTGCTTCAAAAGTCCAAAAGAAAGGGATTATTCCAAAAAAGTATTTCCAGGTTTCATCAACAAAAAAAGCGATAATTGGTAAAAACAAAACCAGGCTCGATCCTTTGTACATGGTTGCAGCTTCAATCTTATTTCGTGCGAAAGCAGTAATAGCAAAGGTAAGAACAGGAGGAATGAAAGAAAACAGCACAGACAAAGCGATTGTTTCCAAAAAACCATACTGCACCAATCCATTAAAAATCAGAATAATGAGCGAAAAAATAAATCCTAAAAAAACGATAAACAGTATCCGCGATTTAAGAATAAAATTTTGTGGAAGTGGAAGTATTCTTAAAATGTTATGAATATTTTCGTCACGTTCGTCGAGTATGATAAAACCGAACAAAAAAGCAGGTGTTGATGCAGAAACCGAAGTAAAACCCGCAACAATTATCCAGTAATAATTAGGTACATGAGGAACAATTTCGGTTAAATATGGTACGCCTTCACGGCAAAGGACGATAATAAGTAACGGAAATAAAAACATGATTAACAGGATTTTATCTCTGAAAATAAGTTTTAAATCGTTATTTAAAACGCTAAAAATCTGCTTCATAATTATTCTCCTCTTATTATGTGTTTCATAAATAACCGTTTCGAAATAAGGTAGGTTATTCCTATTGAAATACTTAAATATGAAAGTGCATATATAATTTCTGCCGCTGAAACACTTTCAAAAGCACCCTTAAACAAGATGAACGATCCCTGGGTGGGCAAAATGTAAAACCACCAGGTATCGGTCACCCCAAAATAATTCAGATATGGTAATGAAAGCGGAGCGATAAACAGAGGAATAACAATAATGTACTGGTTAAAAGTTTTCACTTTGGCAACACCAATAAATCCGAGAAAGATGAATAAAACGGATGACAAGAATATTGCCGCCACAAAAATGGGATAATTAAACCGAAAACCGTGACCGGCAAAAACCATTGCAAAACATATTAACAATGCAATTAGTGACAACGAAATAGCTTTGGCAAAAAAATATTGCCAGATTTTAACCGGCGTAACAACCAGGGCCTGCAATGTGTTTGAGCTTTTTTCGAATAATACCAGCACACCGGTAAAAATAAAACCCATAAACGTGGGATCTGCAAATATTATGGCGACTAAAATTTTATCATTACCACGTAGCCCGAGCAGAAAAAAAATACCTGTATAAATAGCAGCAATTACTAGAGCCACAGTTAAAATTCCATTACGAGCCTGAATTTTCAAATCCCAAAGAGTTAACCTAAAAAGCGTTTTCATGCGACATGAGTTTTTTACCGGTAATCTGAATAAAAATATCTTCGAGCGATGCCTCTTTCGAATGAACAGAGCGGATGTGATTTTTACGTAAAACGTCCAGAAACTTTTCATTGTCAGCGAGGCCCTTCATCGGAAATTCAACTGCTTGCACGCCTCCATTTTCATACTCCACTTTTACAACTCTTTTACCTCCGAGCTGCTTAATGTTTTTTGGCGAATCAATAAGCTCGAGCTTCCCGTCAACCATAAAAGCAACACGGTCACACAGCTCATCGGCATCATGCATATTGTGTGTTGTAATAAATATGGTCTTGCCCTTCTGCTTTTCTTCCATGATAATATCTTTTATTTTCCGTGCATTTACAGGATCCATTCCCGAAGTGGGTTCGTCCAAAAAAAGAATATCAGGATTGTGCATAATTGACCGCACAAAATTAAGCCTCATTTTCATCCCTTTCGAAAAATGCTCAACTTTTGTTTCAGCGTCTTTTTCAAGGCCAACCAACTGCAGAAAATGCAAAGGATTACCTGGACATTGCTGATAAAATCCGGCAAAATAGCGCAGGTTTTCAAGCGCAGTGAGTTTCAGGTAATGGTTAGGCAGTTCAAAACAAACACCAATCCGGTTGAAATAATCATGCCCTGCTTTGCGATGATCGCTTCCAAAAACAAAAACTTTACCCGAATACCCTGTTAACAATTTAATCAATATTTTTTGAGTGGTACTTTTACCGGCCCCGCTTGGTCCTAAAAATCCGAAAATTTCACCTTTTGAAATTGAAAATGAAATATTCTTGACTGTATGTTTTTTATTTTTGGGATAACGGTATTCCAAATTTTTAACGTCAATCATGCTCCTGAATTTTTTAATCCTGATTTAATAATCAACAGCATTTCATCTACAATTGCCATGATTTCGTCTTCTGAAAGCGGAAAAAGACGACCAACCTGAACGCTCTCTTTAAAATTGATTCCTTTGAAAACCGAGAGGTATTCATAAATACCTAACTGGGTCTGAAAAATAAACTGGGAAGCAATTTCCGGAGACACCGTTGAATTGATTTCTCCTTTTTTTTGAAACACTGCAATTAAACTGGAAACAAAAAGCAACACTTCCCTTTTTAGCTCATCTAGGATTGGTTTAACTTCCGGGGCATTGCTTTCCAGCAAAGCATTGAAAAGGAAAATGCTTTCTAGTGGATGTTTCAAATCAAAAATAATTTTATTGCGAAAATTTTCCCGGATGATCTCAAAAAAACCAAGTGATTCATTCTCGAGCAAATCGTCCAACTGTTCACGACGCATCTGGTAGGCATTTTCAATCAGAAATGCATACAAATCGGTTTTATTTTTAAAATAACGATAGAAACTACCTTTCGCAATTTCCAGCTTTTTTACAATGTTGGAAACAGATGCCGCCTCGTAAGTACTAAATGCAAACTCCTCGTAGGCAACCACTAATATTGCTTTTTTTCTTTGGGAAGAAAGATTGTAAAATGTTTGTAACGGCATAATAATTAATTTAAGCGACTATTCAGTCGCAAATATAAATATAAAAGATGTGACCACCCAGTCACAGTATAAATTTTTTACAATTATCATTCAAAAAAGAAAGCATTGAAAAAGCAACTAACGGGAACGCAAAATCCTGTTTCTGTTATTATCTTTACCTGAAACAATCATTTATGAAAAACATTCGAATCATTCAGAAACGAATAGGTTACTCCAATGCTATCTTAATTGTAAATGGAGAAAACTCTGTATTAGTGGATACCGGGGTTAAAGGGAATATGAAACAAATTCGAAATCTTTTCAAACAGGCACAGTTAAACCCTACCGATTTGAAACTGATAATTTTAACACACACGCATTACGATCATACAGGGAATCTGCAAGCTATCAAAGACTGGACCGGCGCAAAAGTGATGGTACACAAAAATGAATTTGAAAATCTGAAAAATGGGTTCACTACAATACCTGGCGGAACAAGAAAATATCCGAACATTATATCCGGACTGGGCAAATTAATTTTCCCAAAATTTGCATCCCCTGCTCAGTTTAATGCCGAAATAATTAATGAAAACGAATTTGACTTGAATGAATTTGGATTAGATGCAAAAGTGATTCACACGCCGGGGCATACAAAAGGTTCGCAATCTGTGATATTGGGCAAAACAGCAATAGCAGGAGATGCTTTTGTTAATATGCGTAACGGATGGATTTTCCCGCCTTTTGCCGACGAACCTGAATTGTTGCTTCAAACCTGGCAGATGCTTTTTGATAGAGGAATTAAAGAAATCTATCCCGGCCACGGACCAAAATTCACCGTGGAAAAGGCTTTTCCTCAATTCGAACACTGGAAAGAAAAATTAGGGGGAGAGT
>DATFJO010000458.1:0-2320 GCA_035269145.1 Tangfeifania sp.
AAATTACGGACCATGGGAACGTCTTAAAAACAATGAACCGTTTTTACCGGGGTACGGAGAAAAACCTGCGGGTGCCAATTTCTACCCGGAAGACATGACAAAGGAAGAATTTGAAGCTTGGTATGAAGAATCGAAAACCAGTCAATATACTTTAATCCGCAGGGGCGAAGATGGCAATTTAAAATCAATTCCGTATCACGTCGCATTTGAAGATAAAGTAAAAAAAGCTGCTGAACTGCTAAAACAAGCTGCTGAACTTGCCGAAGAACCGGGATTAAAAAATTACCTGGAAAAACGTGCCGAAGCCCTGCTTACTGATGAATATTACGAAAGCGATGTGGCCTGGATGGAAATGAAAGACAACACCATCGATTTTATTGTTGGGCCGATTGAAAATTATGAAGATCAGCTCTATGGGTACAAAACAGCGCACGAATCGTTTATTTTAATAAAAGACAAAAAGTGGAGCCAAAAACTGGTGAAATTTGCAGCGTTGCTTCCCGGCCTTCAAAAAGATTTACCTGTTGAACAAAAATACAAGGATGAAACTCCTGGAATGGATTCTGACATGAATGTTTACGATGCCATTTATTATGCCGGCGATTGCAATGCAGGCAGCAAAACCATTGCCATTAACCTTCCCAACGATGAGCGTGTGCGTGAAACAAAAGGCAGCCGGAAACTCCAGCTTAAAAATTCAATGCAGGCCAAATTCGACAAAATACTGGTGCCGATTTCCGGACTCCTGATTGACGAAGAGCAGCGGAACCACGTTAAATTCGATGCATTTTTTGAAAATACCATGTTTCATGAAGTGGCACACGGACTCGGACTGGGAAATACGGTAAATCAAAGTTCCACCGTTCGCGAGGCATTGAAAGATACGTACACATCGATAGAAGAAAGCAAAGCCGATATTCTTGGTTTATGGGCGGTTTACCGGTTAAACGAAATGGGCGAACTGGGCGAAAAAGATATGATGGACAATTTTGTGACTTTCATGGCCGGCATTTTCCGTTCCGTGCGGTTTGGCGCTTCAAGTGCCCACGGAAAAGCCAACATGATGCGTTTTTACTATTTCCAGGAAACAGGTGCTTTTGAACGCGATGAAGCTACGGGAACTTACCGCGTGAATTTCGAAAAAATGAAAGATGCAATGATGAATCTTTCGGAAGAGATTTTAATTATTCAGGGAGATGGCGATTATGAAACCGCCAAAAAAATGATTGAAGAAAAAGGTTTTATCCGCGAGGCTTTACAAAAAGATCTCGACCGTATTAACGAAGCGGGTATTCCGCGCGATATAGTTTTTGAACAGGGACCTGAAATACTTGGATTGTAATTTATTGGAAATAGAATATTTAAGCGACCGGAGGTTTGTTTTCCGGTCGCTTTTCTTTTTTGAAATCACATCAAAATCAGCCCGCAAAATCATTTTAACTTTTTATTAACAAAATATTTTAATCTCTTTTTATTAGATTTGCATCATGCGAATGATAAAAAATATAGCTGCATTGCTCTTGTGTGTCATTTTTGTGGCCACATCGTCGGGCATTGTCATTTATCAGTCGCATTGCAGTTGCACCGGCAACGAGCAGTTTTCATTTTATGTAACTCCCGAAACCTGCGAAGACGAGCTGGAAAATCATTCCCACCATTCGCATTGCGACATTCCGGGAAAAACAACCTGTGATTTAAATGAGTGTGAAATCCCGTCTGAAGCATGCGGGTGCGAATCAATGCAAGTAAGCTATTTAAAGCTCGAAGATCAGGTAGTTAAGGAAAAATCGAGACAAAACGTTTTTCAACCTGTTCAGGTTGAACTTCCGCTTCAAATCACAAGATCATGGCTCCCGGTTTTTGGTGAGCCGGAGTTATTTTCCGAAGAATATGAAGATAGTCCTCCCAAAACAATTACCTCCACCGATTACTTAATTTTTATTCAGCAATTAAAAATTCCTGCTTCAGCATAAAATCCCGTAGCTGAAACATCACCAGTTTTCTGATACAAAACTTTTAACCCGATTTAAAATCAGGAAAGGTTAAAAATCTAAATACCAGAAAATTACATTTTTTCAGCAACTCCCGAAACTTTAAATGTTGAACAAGATTTTTTTTTAAAAGATGAATAAAATAGTATTGTTAATCTTACTTTTCTTTCCGGTCGTTTCTTTTGCACAGATGGTGGAAGGAACTGTATTTGGCCAGGAAAAAAATAACAAAGAGCCGCTGCCTGGTGTAAATATTTACTGGAAGGGCACTAATTCCGGAGTTGCTTCCGGTGAAAGCGGTAATTTTCAGATAGAAAAAAATGACGACA
>DATFJO010000459.1:0-3571 GCA_035269145.1 Tangfeifania sp.
TATATGGTCGTATTTTTTCACAATTTTCCAACTCTCCTCGTGCGTCGATCCCCACGGAACGTGGCAGTTATCGTACGAAGAACACTGATGCTCCTCGTTGCCGTAAGGTTTTCCGGTGGGTGGATAACTGTCGGGCCAGATAAACATGCTGTCGGACGGCATCTGATAAAAACCGCGTGACATCAGGCCGGAGGTGGATTCGCTCACAAGAAAAGCTTTGCCGGGATAGTTTTCCGGAAAATCTGCAAAATTTTCGTGGTGATAATTGAATCCGTAAATATCGAGCGCATCCGACTGAAACAGGTTGTTCCAGGGGTTCACTTCGTTGCAGCCTGCAGTAACCGGCCGGGTGGGGTCGAGCTTTTTTACGATGTTGGCTAACTTGGCTGTGAGCAATGAATTTACCGACATTTCGCCGGACTTTATTACATCTTCGTCAATATTTTTTTCGAAATTCAGCAATAAATTGGCCTGCTGAATATTGAGTGTATCGGCTTCCACGTGCTCCCACTGCTCAAGCACCTCGTTACCAATGCTCCACATCATTACCGAAGGATGGTTGCGGTCGCGGAGAATGTGGTCGGTTAAATCGCGCTCGTGCCATTCCGGGAAATAGCGCGAATAATCGTATTCCGTTTTCTTTTTGCGCCACATGTCAAAGGTTTCGTTTTGCACCACAAAACCCATCTTGTCGCACAACTCAAGCAACTCGGGTGCCGGAGGATTGTGAGCTGTACGAATTGAATTACACCCCATTTCTTTCAGAATTTCGAGTTGCCGCTCGATGGCACGCATATTTACTGCAGCACCCAAACAGCCCAAATCGTGGTGGTTGCATACACCCAACAGTTTCACATGTTCGCCGTTCAGGTAAAAACCCTCTTTCGGATCAAACCTAAATGTGCGGATTCCGAAGGTTGTTTCGTAAGTATCCGTAAGTTTACCTTCTTCGTTGTAAACTTCGGAAATGGCTTTATACAATGCCGGATTTTTGATGCTCCACAAATCAGGATTTTCTACCTTCATGTTTTGCTGATAGTCAATTTCTTCACCTGCCCCAACAGGCTGTGTGGTTTCAGTTTTTGCAACAAGTTTATCATCCGGATTGTAAATCAGTGTTTTCAAAGTCACATTGTGTGCATCAGGCAAACGGTTTTCCAGCGTAGTTTGCACTGAAACCGTCGCATTCTCCCTGCCGACATTTGGAGTGGTGATGTAAGTTCCCCAGTGTTCGACAAAGATTTTGCCGGTTTTTACCAACCAAACATTGCGATAAATTCCGGAGCCGGAATACCAGCGTGAATTGGGCTGCTCTGAGTTGTCTACTTTAACTGCCAAAACATTTTCTTTTTCTCCAAAATTCAGATGTGGAGTCAATTCGTAGCGAAAAGAGCTGTAACCATAGGGCCGCATACCAAGCCGTTGCCCGTTTATCCAAACTTCGCCCTTTTGGTAAATGCCGTCGAAATCAATAAAAACCAATTTTCCATTATCAGATGCCGGAAGTTTGAACGTTTTCCGGTACCACCCAATTCCGCCAGGCAATGCTCCGCCACCGGGCGATGCCGGATGTTCTTTGCTGAAATTTCCCTCGATGCTCCAGTCGTGCGGAAGGTTCAGTACCCGCCAGCCGGAATCGTCAAAACCGGGTGTAGAAAACTGAACAGAGTTTTCGAGATTGAATTTCCACTCCCTGGTAAAACGAATGCGTTCCCTATTCTTTTCATCTTTTTGATTGCAGGAATAAAGGGCAAAAACAAATACGAAAATAAGCAATCCAATTTTTTTCATTTCAACAGGTTAAATTCATAAAACACAAAAATAAAAAAAACAGCTAAGTGTTATTGTTATTTTCACAATAAAGTGTTGTCAGATTGGAAGTAAGATAATTAACCTGTTGAAATACCAATAAAATATCAATTAAACTCAAAAAGCAGATCGACCTGCAAATCTTCTGACTGCAGCTTTTTCTTTTCGTTGCGCCTGAAAACATAAACTACGCCGTATTCCTGGGCTTTTTGGCGTTTATGTTTTGATGAATTGCCTGCAAAATTTTCTTCAATTTCGGTCCATAAACTGCTGATAAAATCGTTCGTGGCTTTGCGTATTTCCTGCAATTTGTCGTAAGAACGCAATGTGTTTCGCTTCAGATTTTGCTGATAAACAGCTACATCTTTAAAATCTTCTACTTTTACTTTTACCAGTGCGATTGAAGGATTATAAATGGGACTGCCGCCACTTTGCATGCGTTTTTTCTCACCATCGATTAATTTTGTTCCCCACTCCAGAATTTCTGACTCAGTGTTCAGAGCCGGTAATTTCATGTTTAAGTCCTGCAGGCCATAAAACGAAAGAATCTCATTTTTCAGTTCTTCCCGTTCAATTCCCATGTGCAATATTTGCATAAAATGAGAAACATACAAACGCGCCCTTTCGAGTGAAGCCCTGTATTCGCCGTTCTTCTCCGATTCAATTTTTGCATCGAACTCATAATGTTTCAAGTGGTTTTCGAACGTTGTTTTTACATTTTTCAGGTCGTAATGTGTTTGCTTCGAAAAAGCCAGGTTTCCTGATTCCATTTCTGAAGCCATTTCGAGCGCGGCTTCCAGAGCACGAATTCGTGCTTTATCGGTTGTCGGTAATCGGCGATAGGGCATAATTATCTTTTTAGCGTTATGCGAAGTTATGGATTTTCAGTTCCCATTTTACGCATTCGCATCAAAATTTATGCACAGGTAATTGTGAACAAAAAAAGCCCTGGATAAAAATCCGAAGGCTTTTTTGAATTATCGGTGTACTTTTTTTCTATTCGCTAAAGCTTGCCGTAATAAATTCGCGATTGAGCCGTGCAATATTTGTAATTGAAATAAGTTTTGGGCATTCCACTTCGCAGGCACCGGTATTGGTGCAGCCACCAAAACCGAGTTCATCCATTTTGGCTATCATGTTCCGGGCCCGTTTTCTGGCCTCAACTTTACCTTGCGGTAATTTTGCAAGGTGCGACACTTTTGCCGCAACAAACAACATTGCCGAAGAATTTTTGCAGGCAGCCACACAGGCTCCGCAACCGATACATGCAGCAGCATCCATCGATTCTTCCACATCGTCGTAAGAAATCGGGATAGTATTGGCATCAGGCACTCCACCTGTATTTACCGAAATATAACCGCCTGCATGCAAAATTTTTTCAAAAGCTGTACGGTCGACCACCAAATCTTTGATAACCGGGAATGCAGCAGCACGCCAGGGCTCAATGGTAATGGTATCGCCATCTTTGAATTTCCGCATGTGCAGTTGGCAGGTTGTTACTTCAGTGTCCGGTCCGTGCGCCCTTCCGTTAATGTAAAGGCTGCAGGTACCGCAAATTCCTTCGCGGCAGTCGTGGTCAAATGCAATCGGGTCTTTTCCTTCTTTAATGAGATTATTATTCAAAATATCCAGCATTTCCAGAAAAGATGCGCCGGTTGAAATGTTTTCAATGGTATAAGTCTCAAACCTTCCTTTGTCCCGGGCATTGTTTTGCCGCCAAACTTTTATATTGAGTTTTTTTAGAATTTTGTCTGCCATAATT
>DATFJO010000460.1:0-7637 GCA_035269145.1 Tangfeifania sp.
CGGTAATCACCTGAATGAACTTTTTAGGTTCTTTCAATCTTTTTGTTAGAGTCTGAAAATAAGGCCTTTTGAACATGATTTTATATTTTACTCAATGCACTGAGTAAAATTACTCAATGCGTTGAGTAAAACAAAATTTAACTGGAAAAATATTGTTTGCCAAACGTCAACCAACAAGAGGTATTAATAATTGAAGATTATATGATTCAGAAAAATAACCTGAAAAGATTGTTCCGTATTTATTTTCATTTTCAAATTGTCAATCTTTTTGCTGCTGCCTTATCCAAATACAAAACTGTATCCGGATGGGTTTTTAAAATGGTAGCCGGGCAGGCCGTTGAAATTTCAGCATTTAATGTATTGTACACTGCCTCTGCTTTTCGCTCATCAGGAACCACACAGCTGATGTGTTTGCAGCGCATAATTGCAGAAATGGTGAGTGAAAGTGCATGAGTCGGCACAGCGTCGAAAGTGGGGAACCAACCTTCGCCCAATTGTTGTTTGCGGCAGGCCTCATCCAGTTCCACCACTTTCACCAGCTTCGGATCGTTAAAATCGGCCACCGGCGGATCATTAAACGCAATGTGCCCATTTTCGCCAATTCCGATGCACGCCACATCAATACGGTGATCGTTTAGCAGTTTTTCATAGCGATTTACCTCTGCTTCAATATCATCGGCATCGCCATTCAGGTAATGAACTTTTTTGGGCTGAACGTTATCAAGAATACGTTCTTTCAGGTACTTCCGAAAACTGGCGGGATGTGTAATTGACATTCCCATGTATTCATCCAGGTGAAAAACCGTGATTTTTCTCCAGTCGATTTTATGTTGCTGCAGGTGCTCCAGAAACTCAAACTGTGAAGCGCCGGTTGCCAGGATGAGGTTGGCAAATCCTTTTTCAGCAATCGCTTTATTCAAACGTTCCGCAACCGATTCGGCTGCTGCTTTTCCCAAATCATCTTTATTAGGGAAGATTTTTACGGTGAGGTTGTCTTTTTGAAATTCGGTTTTATTCATTTTTAAAGTATTTAGTATCGAGAGAATTAATATCAAGTATCGAGACGGTTAGTATCGAGATCAGGAAGTCTTGTGTCTCATCGTCTTGTGTCTATTTATCTTGTGTCTCATATCTCACATCTATTCATCTCACATCTATTCTCTCTACATCAGCAATTCAGTTATGGCAAAATAAGTAGTTACTAACGAAAAGAGCACTACCGCCCAGATTCCGATATTTTCGCGCAAACTGGCTTTGTCAGTCCCCATTAGTTTACTCCGGTTTATGAGAAGCAGAACCGGGATAGCTACTGCCGGCAGTATAACCGCCTGAAATGCCTGTGAAAAAACCATGAGCGCCGGCGGGCGTTGTTCCAGAAAAACGGAACCAAATGCAAACAGCATAGCCACAAAAATGAGAATCCGTGACTGAGTGGAATGGATATTCCGCGGCTTACCAGTATAGTCGGCAATTAGCCAGGGAGCAATCAGCACAATTGGAAAGATGGTAGAAAGCCCGGCACCCACAATTCCCAAAATCAGAATAAAAGCTGCAGCGTTTCCGCCAATAGGTTCAAACAATTGAATCATTTCAACCGTATTGTCCAGTTTCAGCCCCATAACATGCAAAGTGCCGGCAGCCACGGCCATGATAACCCCGCTCAAAAACAACATCATAGTTGCCGAAACAAAGGCATCCTTTTTTTCCTCTTTCAGATTTTTAATGCCCCAGCCCTTTTCTGCAACCACCGTGCTACGCATAATAAACACGGCTGCCGAACAGGTAGTTCCGGCAATGGCGGCTACCAATCCCATTGCACCTGGTGTGTCGGGTATTCCGGGTACCAATCCGCTGGCAATTACCGACAAATTGGGACTGACCATAAAAAATACAACGATAAAGGAAAGTCCCATAAAGATTACAAAAACGGTAAGTACTTTTTCGAATGTTTTGTACTGGCCAAACCACAGGAGCAGGTAAAGCGCGGCAGCTAATACCAGAATAATCCAGCCGCGGCCAACAATCCGTTCGTTAAACAATAACCTGATGGCTTCCTGAACCAGGTCAGCCACAATGCCCATCACCCCCATTAATGCAAGCAATTCGCCAATAATAAGCGCAATTAAAATGTAGAGCGCCAAAATCCAGCCATACTTAAATTCATGCTTGATGTTGGTTAAAGCCGTTTTGCCTGAAACAAGCGTTACTTTTCCGTAAGCCACCATTAAAAAGAAGGTAAAAATACACGAAAGCACCAACGCCCAGAAAAGCTCCATGCCATGTTCGGCACCTGTTTTGGCCATCGTTGTAACACTTCCGGTTCCAATGTTATACCCTATAAGAAATAGTCCCGGGCCAACTGCGGCGAGGGCGATGGCAATTTTTTTGAATGGTTTAGTCATAATTCTTTTTTAAGCTCCAATAATCAAAAGACAAATCTCAAATAATTTCCAATTGTCCAAATAGCAAATATCAATTGTTCAAATGACAAATCTCAAATAAACTCCAATTAGTCAATTAATTAAGCTCCAAACATCATGGTTAAATGGAGTTTAGTTATTCAGACTTACTAATGATGGATGAAAAGATTTTTTTCAGTTCTACTGCTTCCTGATATAAAGCTTTTCCTTCCTTTTCGTCAGGAATTATTTCATTGCTTTCCATGATTAACCGAATCCAATAGGCCGATTCTTTTGCTTCTTTTCTGCAAATCCGTAATCGAAAAAGAAAATCTTTTTTACTCAATACTTCATTCGCTTCAATATAATTTGCATCAACCGAACCGGAAGCTTTTACCAATTGTCTGGCATCTTCATCATTGCCAATTGATCTGGGAAGTTTTTTTACCCAAATACGAACTTTTTTTGCAAACTGAAAAGTTCTTTCCTCCAAATCATAAACTGGTTTACCTTCTTCAACTAAATCTTCTTGATTCATTTAGATTTGTTTTTAAAAATTGAAATTTGTTTGTTTTTTGACAATTGAGTTTTGGTATTTTTTTGTCTTTTGATTTTTGCTATTTGGAATTTTCATACACTTTCTTCCCCTTCACCCACGTCTCCTGAATATTCACCTGAAAATCTTCCAGGGTGAAAAGCACAATATCCGCCCGTTTACCTGGCTCAAGTTTGCCTCGATCATTTAATCCATACAATTTTGCCGGATTGGTGCTTGCCATCTGAACGGCATCAGCCAATGTGCAGCCTGTAACTTTCATAATATGTCCTACCCCTTTTGTAATAGGCGATGCCGATCCGTACAACACATTCTGCGCAGGGTAGCGCAACATACCCTCTTCCGTCAATTCGATGGTTTCCCCGGTTTGTGTGGTGTATTCTCCCGGTTCGAGCGCGGCGTAACTGGTTACATCCGAAGTGATAATTGTTTTTTCAGGGCCTTTCACGGCATAAAAAGTTTTAATCTCCTCGGGCAGAAGATGAAAACCGTCGCAAATAATGCTGATCATTAAATCATCGTTGGCCAGTTGAGGCCAGAGTGGATTCCGGTGACGGTTAATCATGTTGGCACATCCGTTGCCGAGGTGCGTTGAAATTTTGGCCCCGTTTAAAACTGCCTGGTCGAGCTGTACCTTGTTTGCGTTGTGATGTCCTACGGCAACTGTAATTCCTTTTGTCGTGCATTTCTGAATAAAATCCTGCACCCCTTCCATTTCCGGCGCTACTGTCACCTGCAGAATATGATTGTTGGCTGCTGTTACCATTTCCATAAATTCATCCCAGTTGGGCAACCGCACAAAACGTTTAGGATGCGCACCACGGTACCCGTCTTCAGGATTGATATATGGACCTTCAAGATGAAATCCGGGGATGGATCCGCGGATATTTTCATTGTCGATTGTTTCAGCCAAAACACCAAAATTCTTCACCAGCAACTCCTGGCTGTTTGTAGTGAGCGTTGGCAAATAAGTGGTTACCCCTTTTTTCCATAGCTCGCGGGTGGCTTTTTCAATTCCTTCGGCGGTTAAATCACTTCCTCCGAAAGAAAAAGAAACTCCGGCAAAACCATTCACCTGGTTATCAAAAAAACCGGGAGCAATAATCAGTTTATTGTTTTCATCCGATAGTTTTTCAATCCGCTGAACTGATTCAATTATTCCGTTGCTGATTTTTACCTGAACCGGTGTGCCGTCAGCATAATGAATTCCTTCGATTGTCTGAGAATTAATTTCATTCATATTTGCAAAAAAGAACAATAGCAGAACGATGTAATTTTTCATAACAGTATTGTTTTGGTCATTTGTCACTGATCATTTTGGTTATTGGCACGAATCTTCCGACTTCGGTCTTCCGTCTTCCAACTTCTTCACACATACTCCACTTCCACCCATTTTTCGTTTTCAGCCGATTTTTCCAAAGCCTCCAGCACCGATACACAATTCAAAATACTTTGATGCGAACGGGGTTCTTTTCCGGTGCGGAACATTTCCACCATATCCGTATACGCGATTGCCGGATCGGGTTCTTCAACCCGCGATTTTAATTCCTTCACTTCCTTATCTGTTTCCACAAAAGTATTCCAGCCGTACACTTTATTTCTGAAAACCAGTGTAGCGAACAACCCGTCGGTAAACCCGAGACTGGCATTTCCATGAGATCCGTTGCGCGTAACCCGAACCCGTTCGATATTTTCGCCGAACATTACCATCAGTGGCTGAACACTATGCACCCCATAAAAAAACACACCGCCGTACTCCGAATCCAGATCAACCCGACCGGTACGGATTACCTGGTGAATATCGCCCATTTCTTCCACCTGCTTTTTAATATCCAAAGTGGCAGCACTGTGGGCAATCGAGCTGTATGAAGTCACGGGCGTTCCTGCCTCTCGGGCCATTTCAAGAAATTCTTTTCCTTCAGCCACCCGGTAACAAAAAGGTTTGTCTATAAATGTGGGGATGCCCTCCTTTACAAACGGCCGTGCCGCATCCAAATGATATTTAGCGTGACGATGATCCACAATCAGCGCATCGATTTTCCCCATCATTTCCTGTGGATCTTTCACCTGGTTGGGGATATTACCACGCTCCATGGCGCGTTTGGCAAATTCGTCGGTCTCGCCCCACACATACTTCACCTCCACTCCCGGAAATTTTTTATCGATGTTGAACAGTTTTCCAAAGCCTGCAGTGTGCGAATTTTCAGCGCCGATAATTCCAATTACAATCTTTTCATTATTAAAAGATTGCCCAAAAAGACCAGGAGCGATTGCTGTTGCAGCTATTCCACTTCCGGCTTTTTTTATAAATTCTCTTCTTGAATTCATCGTATTACTTTTTAGAGTTTCATTTCCCAACCTTTTTCATATTCGCGCTCCCATAATTTTTGGGCGGCTTTATCTTTTATAATATGCCCGTTTTTCGGATCGATTTCCAAAGAGTGTCCCACCCGCTGGGCAATATTCCCCAATTGAACCAGCAACGTACTTTTATGTCCGGAGTCAATATCTGATTTCAATGGTTCACCACTTCTGATATTGGCAAATAAATTTCGAATGTGCAGCGCATCTAAGTGGCTGGAAGGATTGGCAGCGTCGCGCGGATCAATTTCCTGCTCTTTTTTCACTTCCTTGATAACATTGTTTTTCAGGTCGTAAATTTTATAATCATTTCCTCCGGAAATAACCATGCTTCCTTCTTCGCCGTAAAAGACTACGCCAACCGAACTGCCTTCAATATGTTTCCCGTTGCAACTTCGTCCTTCCCAACTCATGGAAATTCCCTCAGGAAAATCTAAATTTATCACTTGCGTATCCGGGGTTTGCCAATCGTCATCGTACCGGTAACGTCCGCCATTGGAACTTACTTTTTCGGGGAAATCAACATCGAATCCCCAACGCAGTAAATCCACCATGTGAGTGCCGTTATTCAATGCTTCACCGGTTCCCCAATGCCAGAACCAGTGCCAGTTGTAATGCACAATATTATCTTTATAGTCTTTTCGCGGAGCAGGCCCTTGCCAAAGTTCCCAGTTGAGCCAGTCAGGGACTGCTACTTCCTTTCCAACGCCAATCGGGCCGCGGTTGTTGGAATACCAGCCTTTTCCGAAATAGGGCCGGCCAATAATTCCTTCTTTCAATTCCCGAATCGCCTGCATGACATTTGGCCACGAACGACGCTGGTTGCCCATTTGCACCGATCTGTTAAACCGCTTTTGTGCCTCCACCAGCATTTCGCCTTCGGCAGGATTGTGGCTGCAAGGCTTTTCCAGGTAAACATGTTTTCCCGCCTGCATGGCAAGCAGTGCCGCCGGTGCGTGCCAGTGATCAGGCGATGCAACCACCAGGATATCCACATCATCACTTTCAAGCGATTTTCTGAAATCTTGGAAACCAACAGGAGTTTTATCCTGTACATTTTTGACATTATTCACACACTTTTCAATGGCCCGCGAATCAACATCGCAAATATGAATAACTTCACAATCATTTTGAAATGCAAAATTCTGAGCCAGTGCATTTCCACGTGAGTTCACCCCCATTACCGAAGCGCGGAGTTTTTCATTGGCACCGATTATTCGTTTGTAACTTTCGGCCGTAAAACCGGGAAGAATGCCACCTGCTAAAACTGCTGCAGAACCGGCAGACGCTTTTTTGATAAACTCTCGTCGGGTATTATTCTTTTTCATTTTTATTGGTTTAGCTGTAATTATGAAAAGCACAATTTACTCTTAAATTTTGAAAAACTAAAATGCCCGCTTCAGTTTTTGGCACATTGTTGCATAAATCTCATCTTGAATTATACATCGAATCAACTATCTTTGAAACTCCTGTAAACAAAATTGAATAATGCTGATAAACACTTTACTTTTAATTTTTGGACTGGCGTTACTCATAAAAAGTGCCGACTGGCTTGTGAGCGGCGCATCGGCGCTGGCAAAAAAATACAATGTTTCCGATTTGGCTATTGGATTAACTGTGGTTGCATTTGGGACATCTGCTCCCGAGCTGGTGGTAAATGTGATTGCATCCTCTCAAAACCTGAATGACATTGTTTATGGGAATATAATTGGCAGCAACATTGCCAACCTGTTTCTGATATTGGGAATAACCGGATTGATTTATCCGCTGATTGTGCAGTCATCCACTATCTGGAAAGAAATTCCGTTGTCGCTGCTTGCTGTTGTGCTGCTGTATTCACTTTCCAATAACTTCTTTTTAGGTGGCGTTTTGGAATTATCACGAATCGACGGGCTGCTACTTATACTGATGTTTATCCTGTTCATGTATTATGTTTTCAGGCAGTTAAAAACCGATCCTTCCACGCATGAAATCCCTGAAAAGAAAATGGCTGGCTGGAAAACGTGGCTGTTCATTGTTATCGGTCTGACCGGACTGGTAATAGGTGGCCGGCTGGTGGTAAACAATGCAGTGGAAATTGCCACTATTTTGGGAGTCAGCGAAAAAATTATCGGGTTCACGATTGTGGCAATCGGCACTTCGCTACCAGAGCTGGCAACTTCGGTAGTGGCAGCGTTGAAAAAGAACACCAACATTGCGGTGGGCAATATTATCGGCTCCAACATATTCAATATCTTTTTGATAATCGCGATTAGTTCGCTGGTGCGTCCGGTTCAGTTCAACACGGTTTTCAATACTGATTTGTACCTGCTGGCAGGCGG
>DATFJO010000461.1:0-3355 GCA_035269145.1 Tangfeifania sp.
TAAAGGAAGGGAAAGTTCCTATTAACTTGCTTTTCTGCCAAAATAAGTAATCAATAGTTATTAAACATTTCAAACAACTTTTCAACAACTTTTCAAATGGATACGAACAAAAAATAAACAGACTTTTCATTTGCAGAAATCCGGGAAAAGTGAATTTGAGAAACGCTTTAAAATTCGAAATTTCAAAAAAAGGAAAAAGAAAAATAACCTGTCCGAAAAAATTTATTTGAAAACTAACATGCCAAAAAATTTGAAAAAAACTGATTCAAAAATTTTTTTCAAAAAAAACTAAAAATAAATTACTTCGTATTATCTTCATTTTCAGAGAAAAAAGATAATATCTTAAAAATATTTTGAAAAAATATGGTACTATGTGTTGCAAAGTACCTTTATTTTTACATATATTTGCAATACCAATAACAGTGTAATTAAAAGTAGCGTTTTAAAAAAAGTTCTATACATTTTGTAACGAAATCAAAAAAGCATCGTCTTAAAGTCAGAAAACAGATAAAAACAGGAAAACAAGAAAGCCATGAAAACAAAAAAAGCCATGAAAACAAAAAACACCCGGAGGGCATCAGCCACCCTTCGGGGAAACAATGTTCAGAAAGCAGTTTTAAGAACCATTGCAGTAATTGTTAGTTTTGTACTAATTAGTTACACGGTGAGTGCACAGGAATTCTGGAAAAAGCTTTTAACCAACAGCAGTTTTAACGAAATAGCCATTGCTATGACAAAAACAAACGCTGAAACAGCTTCTTCTGCCATTTCAACCGAAATGAATTCCACCCGCTTTTATTTTGAAAAAGCAACTGAACCGGCAATGGAACTGGAAAGCTGGATGACAAATGAAAACACATTCAGCATATTCAGTTTAAATCTTGAAAATGAAGTGGAAATACCGCTTGCAGTTGAAAACTGGATGCTTGATGGCACCAATTTTGGCAGCAACAATTTGCACGAAGAAGACCTTGACCTCGAGAGCTGGATGACTTCAGCAAAAGTATGGGGAGTTTAAACACCAGGCTGCCGGGAAAAGGAATGAAAGAATGATTACGAATTAATTGGAGAGAACAACATGAAACTGGAAAATACAAAAGCACAAATGAGGAAAGGCGTACTGGAATACTGCATCCTCCTCGTTCTGGATGGCAAACCGCTTTACGCCAGCGATATCATCCAGTCGCTAAAAGAGGCTAAAATGATTGTGGTGGAAGGAACCCTTTACCCGTTGCTTACACGACTCAAAAATGCCGGACTGCTCGCCTACCGCTGGGAAGAATCGACCCAGGGACCGCCGCGTAAATATTACGAACTGACAGATACCGGTCGTAAATTTCTGATTGAACTGGAAGGTTCATGGTCGGAACTGGTAAGTGCTGTGGCCAAAATTAAAACGAACAAAGTGTAACCGTGGTAAATATTTAATTGAAAAAATTAACGAGATGAAAAAGACATTCACAATAAATATCAGCGGCACAGTTTTTCACATCGAGGAAGATGCCTACGAAATTCTTCAAAAATACCTGGTGAATCTGAAAAACCATTTTGGAAACAATGAAGAAGGCAAAGAAATACTGGCCGACATTGAAGCACGAATTGCTGAAATTTTTACTGAAAAAACATCAGATGAAAAGAAAGTTGTTACCATCGACTGGGTAACCCAGGTAATTGAGATGATGGGAACTCCTGAAGATTTTGCTGAAGAAGAAGGTGAAGAAGAAGAAATTTATACTACCGAAACAAAACGTAAAAGAAGGTTGTACCGCGATCCGGATCGCCGGGTTCTGGGCGGAGTTTCCGGAGGATTGGGTGCCTATTTTAACATGGACCCGGTTATTTTGCGAATCATATTTGTGGTACTCTTTTTTGCCACCACCGGAGCGGCATTGCTTGCATACCTTATTTTATGGATTGCCGTACCGAAAGCCAAAACCACAGCACAACGCCTTGAAATGCGCGGCCAGGAAGCCACGGTGAAAAACATTGAAAAATCGATTCGTGAAGAGGTTGACGATGTTAAAGAGAGTTACCGGAAATTCAAAAAATCAGAAACTTATTCAAAGGGAAAAAAATCGATGGAAGGCGCCGGTGAAGTTACCTACAGCGTTTTTAAACTGATTTTGAAAATTATTGTGGTTATTATTGGGGTGCTGCTTATTATATCCGGATTTTTCGGATTGCTTGGAATGATATCCTCGATGGTTATAGGTCATTCATTTGTTCAGGGGTGGCCCATGATTTGGGGACCCGAAATTCATTTCCCCGATTTCTTCAACTATTTTGTTGAACCCGGAACTGTTACTTTCGGACTGATTGCGATAGGTCTTTTGGCCGGAATCCCGCTGCTTGCCCTGGTTTACATCGGAACAAAACTGGTTTTCAGGTATAAATCCAATAATACAGCCATCGGCTTGTCCATGGTTGGAGTTTGGCTGATTGCGCTCATTTCAATTGTAATTGTTTCGGCCAGCCAGGTTGGAAACTTTAAAGCCGAAGCCTCCACGATAGTAACCAATACCGTAGCCTGCGACACCTGCCAGACTTTAACACTTGAAATGGCCGAAGATAAATACGAAGATTACGCTGAACTCGACTGGGATCTGAATAATTTTAAGGCTGTTTCTGTAAATGGCGACGAGGTTTTACTGGGGAAACCACGCCTGGATGTTGAAAAATCGGGAAGCGATAATTTTGCGATTACCGTAAAAAAATATTCAAGGGGCCGCAACCGCGACGAAGCACGCGATTTTACCACTGAAATAATATATAACTACCATGTACAGGATTCAACGATGTTGTTCGATCCGTGGTTTTACCTGGAAGAAGACAGCAAGTGGCGCGACCAGGAAGTGCTGATAACACTGAAAGTGCCTGAAGGAAAAGCAATCTACCTCTCGGATGAAATGATAGATATTATTTACGACATTGAAAATGTATCGAATACCTGGGATGGCGATATGGTGGGAAAAACGTGGGAAATGAGGCCCAACGGACTAACTTTAAAAGAAAAATCAGAAATTGAATTAGAGCAATAATATTATAACTCAACAAAGAAGTGGTGCATTTTTTACAAGTGCACAACTTCTTTTCTAAATCATTCAACACTATGAATACAATTGCAAAAATTTTTTTCATTATCGGTTTTCTACTCGCCACATTGTTACTTTCTGCCCAAAGTAAATCAGATAAAATTTACGATACTTTTGCAGGGAAACCGGGTATTACCAACTTCGCGTTTACTAAAAATATGATTGATGCCATCGACATCGATTTGGGTGATGACGGGAATGAGCGAAGCGTTACCGGAGATTTAAAGGAAATTCGTTTCCTCTCCTACAACCCTGAAAAAGGG
>DATFJO010000462.1:0-14279 GCA_035269145.1 Tangfeifania sp.
TGCCGTTCATAAAACAATTCACCCGTACCCCATACCTTACCGCTGTTTTTACTCACGGAATGTAGACAATTTGTTTATGGCCGGACGGAACATTAGTGTTACACATGTAGCGCTTGGAACTGTGCGTGTAATGCGTACCACTGGTATGATGGGCGAAGTGGTTGGCATGGCTGCCTCGGTAGCTGCAAACCACAACACCAATCCGCGCGGGGTGTACCAAAATTATTTGGATGAATTGAAAGCGCTGATGGAAAAAGGGGCAGGCAAATACGATGTTGAAAATGTGCAGAATTATAACCAGGGAAGTACTTTGGGACCGAAAAATGAGTAGATGCTGTTTGGTGAATAAATCTTAGACGATTATAACAAAGGTTTTATCAAAAAATTATAAAAAAAACAAATATGATACGTGCAGATAGAACAAAACCAGTACTAATAACGGGCGCCACGGGTTATGTGGCTGGTTGGCTTGTGAAAAAACTGCTGGAGGAAGGTTTTACAGTTCATGCAGCAGTAAGGGATCCTTCCGGTAAAGAAAAAACCGGGCATCTCGATGAGTTGGCTGAAAATGCTCCGGGGCAAATCAAATATTTTAAATCTGATTTGCTTGTATCCGGTTCATATGCCAAAGCAATGGAAGGATGTGAATTGGTTTTTCACACGGCTTCACCATTTAAAAATATTGTGGATGATCCGCAAAAAGAACTGATTGAGCCTGCCGTGAAAGGAACCGAAAATGTGCTTGAACAGGCCATTAAAACGGAAAGTGTTAAACGGGTTGTGGTTACCAGTAGTTGCGCAGCCATGTATACCGACGCCATCGATACTCAAAATACACCCAAAGGCATGTTAACTGAAGACATCTGGAATACCACTGCTTCGCCCGGTTATCAGCCGTATTCCTATTCAAAAACACTGGCTGAAAAAAAGGCCTGGGAATTGAATGAGAAGCAGAATCAGTGGGATTTGGTTACCATTAACCCCAGTTTGGTAATGGGACCGGCACTGAATGCGGGAACTGTAACTTCTGAAAGTTACAACATACTGAAACAGTTGGGAGATGGGACACTGAAGTTCGGGGCGCCCAAAATGGGCCTCGGGC
This sequence comes from Tangfeifania sp., assembly GCA_035269145.1. GTDB lineage: Bacteria > Bacteroidota > Bacteroidia > Bacteroidales > Prolixibacteraceae > Tangfeifania. The sequence goes on from DATFJO010000462.1 coordinate 1,103, forward strand.
TGGTGGATGTCAGGGATGTGGCCGAAGCACATTTCAGGGCCGGATTTAATCCATTGGCAAAAGGCCGTTACATCACTTCGGCACACAATACCAATTTGCTCGAAATGGCTCAGGTACTTCAGCCCAAATACGGCGATAAATACCCACTGCCCAAAAATGCACTGCCCAAATGGTTGCTGTTATTGATTGGCCCGATTATCAACAAAGCTTTAAACCGCAAATTTATCCGGAACAACATTAACGTTGAATGGAAGGCCGATAATTCAAAAATTAAACGGGATTTAGACATGGAATTCAGGCCTGTGAAAGAAACAATGGAAGATTCATTCCAGGTATTGATTGACAAAGATTTGGTTTAAAAAATAAAATGTATATCCGCTATACATCATAGAACGCACGTCACCCTCCGCAAAGCGATTCCTTCGGAAGAACTTGTTTCAGGGTCTTTTTGATAACATGCTGATTGCCAAAATAAATGAGATGCTGAAACAAGTTCAACATGACGTTCATTAAGGTAGTATGACACTATACGGACATTCATAAAAAATAATTTCTTCCTTTCATTAAAAACCTTAATTTTAAGCCACTGTTTTTTTCAACCTATGGAAAAGAAAAATCTGAAGAAACTTCTCTGGCTGGTTCCTGTTGCTCTTATAATCGGGCTAATCTGGTTTGTTTGGCCCCGGCTTCCCATTATTACAGCCTATGCTGCCAAAGGAATGTGCTCCAGCGTATTTCTTGCTGAAAAATTACCTGAACGCGTGGAAGCGGAGGACTTGTCGTTTTTCCCTATCAGTTTTGCGGATAATACAGTGAATTATCAGGAAAAATCAGTTACATCAACCGTTTTCGGATTGGCTAAGCGAAAAGCAATTTTTCGTGAAGGCGCCGGGGCAGTTATTGTATTGCGTTCTCCTGAAGAAGAATTGAGGCGTTCAGGCTTCACCCTGCCGGAACCGGGCTACTCGCAGGATACCATCCCGTGGCCTAAAGGAGATGTGCTTTCCGATTCATTGCCGGATGGTGTGGATTACGCCCGGCTCAATGAATTTCTGGATACCTGCTTTGATGCTCCCGGTGCCGAGCCCTCCAAAAAAACACTGGGAATTGCGTTGGTTTATGATGGTGAGTTGATTGCCGAACGGTACCTCGGAGGTTACGATTTTAACACGCTTTTTCATGGCTGGTCGATGACAAAATCGGTTACCGGTGCCTGGGCCGGACTTTTATCTGACCGGGGAATGTTGAAACTGACTGACCCGTCTGGCATTGAGGACTGGCAGGACGACCGACGGCAAAAAATCACGCTGCAAAATGTGATGCAAATGTGCAGCGGACTCGATTGGTACGAGAACTATTTTACCATTTCGGATGCTACCATTATGCTGATGCGGCGGGAAGACATGCTGTCGGCTGTTACCGACAACAAACTGGCATGCCCGCCAGGTACGCACTGGAATTATTCGTCCGGAGATGCCAACCTTCTTTCAGGAATAATCCGACAAAAAATAAATGACGATAAGGAATACCATACCGCCGTTTACCGCGATTTACTCTACCGGATGGGGATGCTGAATACTCAACTTGAAACCGATGCCAGCGGCCTTTTTGTGGCTTCTTCCTACAGCTACGGTTCTACCCGCGACTGGGCACGTTTTGGTTTGTTTTTCCTGAATAAAGGCGTGTTTGCGGGCGATACCATTCTTTCAGAATCGTGGGTGAACTTTATGCGGACCCCGGCTGCTCCATCCGGTGGAAAATACGCCGGTACTTTCTGGCTGAAAGAGTCGAAGGATGAAAATGCGCTGACAGATGTACCTGAAGACATTTTTTTTGCCGATGGTTTCCTCGGGCAGAGGATTTACATTATTCCGTCGAAAAAGCTGGTGGCTGTGCGAATGGGTTACGGACACAGCAATTTCAGCTTTAATAATTTTCTGAAGGAGGTAATCGGAACATTGCCTGAATAAACATTTGCCGGATGAGATAAAGTTTTTAAGTTCGCATAGCTTTTTTAAAAAATCTTCTGATGACCACTGTTGATGTTGCCATTTTTGTAATTTATTTACTGGGAATTGTTCTGTTCGGAAGTTCTTTTTACCGGAAAAATAGAACTCCCTCGGCATTTACACTTGGAAACAACAGCCTTCCTTCGTGGGTAATTACACTTTCTATTTTTGCCACATTTGTGAGCAGTATCAGCTACCTGGCCCTTCCCGGACAGGCCTTTCTGACTAACTGGAACGCTTTTGTGTTCAGCCTTTCATTGCCCGTTGCGGCTATTTTTGCTGTGAAATTTTTTGTTCCGCTTTACCGTTCCATCAACAGTCCTTCTGCCTACACCTATCTTGAAAAACGATTCGGTCCGTGGGCTAAAACTTATGCATCGGTTATGTACCTGCTCACTCAACTAATGAGGGCCGGAACAATCCTTTTTCTGCTTTCTCTATTGCTGAATGAAGTGTTGGGGTGGAACATCACCACTATCATTATCGTTACCGGGTTGAGTGTGATGGTGTATTCGCTGCTTGGTGGCATTCAGGCAGTAGCATGGACCGATGCCATTCAGGGGATTATTTTGATTGTCGGGGCTTTGGTATCTGCAGGTTACCTGTGGTTTTCGATGCCCGGCGGAGGTGAGCAGCTCTTTGAGATTGCCACAGAAAATGAAAAATTCAGTCTCGGAAGTTTGAGTACTGAGTTAACCGGTTCAACATTCTGGGTGGTACTAATTTACGGTCTGTTCATCAATCTGCAGAATTTTGGGATCGACCAGAATTACATTCAGCGTTACATGAGTTCACGTTCGGACAGGGCAGCGCAGAAATCGGCTTTGTATGGCGGATTGATTTACATTCCGGTGTCAGCTCTTTTCCTGTTTATCGGTACTGCTTTGTACAGCTTTTATAAAGCTCAGCCAGATTTGTTGCCAGCCGGAAGAACTGGTGACGGAGTATTCCCCTATTTTATTGTCAACCAGTTGCCGGCCGGATTAACCGGGGTACTTATTGCCGCTATTTTTGCTGCCGGAATGAGTACCATTTCAACCAGCATTAACAGTTCAGCCACGGTTATTTTGACTGATTTTTTCAAATTTTCGGCCCGCAGAAAACGTACGAATAAGCAATCGATGATGGTGCTCTACCTTTCATCATTGGTTTTCAGCATTCTGAGCATTTCAGTGGCTGTGGCCATGATTAATGTAAAAAGCGCATTGGATGCCTGGTGGAAACTTGCTTCCATTTTTAGCGGAGGTATGCTTGGTTTGTTTTTGCTCGGATTTATGGCACCAAAAATAAGAAGCACAGCCGCTGTTATTGGCGTGATTGCCGGTGTGCTGGTAATCGGTTGGATGAGCATCTCTTCTATTGTTCCAGAAGGAACCTGGCTTTCGGCAATTGCCAGTCCGTTTCACAGCTACCTCTCCATTGTTTTCGGAACGCTTGCCATTTTTATTACCGGCTTTTTGGTAGGAGTTTTTATAAATCGTTTCAGAAGAAAATGAAAATCTGGCAGAGAAAATAACTAATCTTCCGGAACTCTGTAAAAAATCCCGCGTTCTTCCCTAACGTATTCTATTTTGTTTTTATCTTCCAGCGTTTTCATGTATTTGTTGATTTCGTTTACATGGGTTCCCATTATTTTTGCAAGATCATCTGCTGTGCACGGGCGCCGGGCAATGGTGCTTAAAATGGCATTTTCCATTTCATTTCGGTACGAATAAAGATGCTGCCGGCTGGTGGGTGCGGCAATAATTTCGGTGTTGTTCAGTCGCCAGTAATTTTTAATTGTTTCCAGTTCTTGAGTGGAAGCTGCTTTCAGTCCGCTTATTCTTCCGGGACGGTCGAGTGTGTTAAGCTGAATGCAATCGGGGTGAATTTTTTGAAAAGCTTTTTTCAATTGCAGTAATTCTTTTTCGGAGTCGTTATATCCTGGGAGAATAAACACTTCGAGCCAAATCAATCCCTTAAATTCTTTTCTGAAGTCAGCAATTCCCTGAATGTATTTTTCTACGGTTAAACCATCAGCCGGCACATTAATTTTCTCGAAACACTTTTGGGTAGCGGCATCCAGCGAAGGCAAAACAAGATCTGCCATCATCAGTTCTTTGCGTACCCTGGAGTCGGAAAGCAAAGTTCCGTTAGTTAATACAGCTATGGGAATTGCCGGATGATTTTTTTTTATGTGACTAATTACCTCTCCGATTCCTGCATTAAGAGTAGGTTCACCATTTCCCGAGAAAGTTATAAAATCAGGTGCAGGGTTGTTTTTGAAATAGTGGATGAGTTCATCGGTAATTTTGCGGGCCGGAACATAATCCATTCTCCGGGTGGTGAGTTTGGTGGTATGGCCTGCTTCGCAGTACACACAATTCAGCGAACATACTTTGCGTGGCACTAAATCGACTCCCAGTGACATTCCCAGCCGCCTTGACGGAACCGGACCAAACAGGTATTTGTAATTTTTATCGGTCAAAATTCATTGCTTTTTCCATTGACGGTTTTTAAGCTTCAGGTTACATTTTTTTCATGCAGCCTGTTAAGATTTGTTTTTGAGTAATTCTTCGCGAACCATTGTGTGGCCGCACTCAGGGCATTTAAGCGAGGTGCATTTCTCGCTTCTCACATGCAGAACTTTATGCCCGCACTTGGTACACACACAAAATCCCCCGGGACCAAAAGCCCCACCTTTGTTTTTCCCTTTTCCTTTTCCTTCTTTCATGATTTGTTTTTGTAATTTTTTTCACCGAATTGTTTTATATGATTTAATGTAGAATCAAACTTCTATCTGTTCATATAAAAATATTCTTTACAAAATTAACGAACAAATGTGTAAAACAAAAATTAAGGTGTAATTTTATTGAATCTTAGTTTGCTGTTGAATCAGTGGAAGCCAAATCAATGAAAATTGTAATTAGGGAAGACAAAAGACTGAATGCTATTAAGTTGGTTTGAATTTTCTATTTCATACGATATTTATCTTCGTCCATTTTTTTCCAAAACTCCTCGTTCGATTTGTGCAATTTGTTGCTTAGCAAAAATGCAAGTGGTTTGGTCCGGTCGTTATGTTCCAGCACAATTTTTACAATTGCAATTGCCGGAATAGCAAGAATAATACCTGATATTCCCCACAAAAAACCACCCAGCAAAATGGAAAGCAACGCCACGAGCGGGTTAATGGAAACGCTGGTGCCAATTACATTGGGTGTGATTATGTTCCCTTCAATTTGCTGAATTACCGCATACATACCTATTACGGCCACAGGCTGCCACCAGTTGTCGGCTGTAGCCAGTGCGTATAAAAAAGGAAGCAGGCCGCCAAGGAAAGTTCCGATATATGGAATTACTGCCAGAAAAGCTGCCATTACTCCCCAGAAAATAGCATAATCGATACCTATAATCAGCAATCCAACGCTGTTCAATACGGCAAGAATTCCAATTACCATCAGCAACCCATATAAATATTTCTGAATGGTTTTCTGGATTTTATGAAGGATGTTTTTTAGTTCTTTCCGGTTTGATTGGGGTGACTGGATAAGGATGAAATGATTAAAGTTTTCTTTGTACCAGAGCATAAAAAAGACAAAAAGCAAAGTCATGAACAGATTGAAAACAAAAGTGGTGGATGAGGAAATGCCTTTTTGTATAAAACTAATGGAACTGTCGGCAAGTTTTGGAATGTTTTCCTGTAAATCGGATTTATTCAGGTTCAGGTTCGCATTTAGCCAGTTGAGAATTTGTTCGAGCCCCTGACTGATTTTTCCGGTTATATCGGGCAGGTTATTTACAATGCTTGTAAACTGCACTGAAAAAACGGTTATGATAATTCCCAGTCCGATGGTAATACTCAGCAATGTGAGCAAAATTGCCGGGATTTTATATTTTATCAGCCGTTCGAAAAAATCGCAAACCGGTTGAAGCATCACCGTAAAAAGAACTGAAAAAGTAAGCGGGCCGAGGATAAATTTCCCTTTATCGAGTACAATGTACCCCAGAACTATAATAATAAAGAGAGAAGCGAGCCGGTGAAAAGAAAATGTTTTTTGTTCCATTCCGGTGGTGATTTTTGATGGTCAATTAATCAAATTTTATTTTTCCAAAATATTCCGGCCGGTGATAATCGGGTTGTTCTGTTTTCACCGGATTCCAGGTTACAAAGTGCGGAACTGAAGTGTCATCGCCACATTTGTAGAAATTTCCCTGGGCTTTCACTTTTTCAAGGGTATCGATAAAATTAAAAGAGAAACAAACCAGCGGTATCTGCACCATCAGTTCCCAGTTAAATTCGCCTGTTTTTTCCTCAAACGGCAACCTGCCAAGCGATGGTTTTGTTTCAATTTTATGAATGATTCCCGGGTTGACGAATTTCCTGTCATTTCGTCCCGGTCCGTAAGCCAGGTGGATGGTACCAATTCCGTTAAATTCAAAATTGTAATAATTTGTTCCGTCAAACGAAATAAAAAACTCTACACAACTGTCTTTGTAAACATCGCCGTTGGTTTTGGTTTCTTTTGCTAAAATATGCTTTTCCTGTACATAAAATTTCAGCCAGATTTCATTATTCGAATGAGCTATCCGAAATTGTACACCGGGTTTGTAGGGATAATTTTTCCAGTTAATTTGTTCAAGTGTTTGCAACTCGGCTTTATTTTCAAGAATTTGCTCGGCTTCGTCCAAATCCACTGTTTTATCTGTAGTAATTTTAGGTAACGTTAATTCTTTCATTTCCTTTTTTCGTAAAGATAAAAAATTGAAAATTGGGTGCGAACAATTTAACCCAAACATTTTAAAAAGATTCCCTGTATTTTGAGCCGCACTAACTATATTTGAGGTTCTTTTTAAATGAACCTTTTTTAATGGCCAATACAGAATTCATTATAGCATTAACGCAGCACCGTTTTTTGGGAAACGTTTTTTATCCTTACATCATCAGCGAGGAGGATAATTTCTACACCATCGAACGACACCTTAAAAAACGTGATTTGGAGAATCCTGAATTCAATTTTAAGCCATATGAAAAGGAGTTGGTGGAAATCATTGAAAAGTACAGCGATGAAAGCCTGTTCAGGCGGTTTTCCCGTGCAGGAAATGTTTCTGATTTTTTTGCCGGACTGAAAACCGAATTTTTTGAAAAGCAGGTTACTCCGTTTATCGAAAAAAATATGTTCCGGGTAGTTTCCATTTTAATGCTGAGCCCTGTGCGGCTTTTCAATAAGCAGGTAAAATATGCCAATCTTTACGATGAGGATGAAATTAAGGTCCAGTCGCTGTTTGCCCGACCGGTATACTTTTTTACAAGAACAGAAACTGAAACGCGCTACCGTTTAAAAGTTTTTTTGAACGATACCGAAATTCCGCTTCAGAACCGGAACATAAAGGTTATTTCAAACGATCCGTGCATGATTATCCACCGCAACAGGCTCATTGCTTTTGAAACCATGAATTCCAAAAAGCTGATGCCGTTTTTTGAAAAAGAAGCAATATCGGTTCCCAATTCCATTGAAGACAAATACTACCCCGGGTTTATCCGGAAAACCATTCGCAATTTTGAAGTAAAGGCCGAAGGATTTGATATATTGGAGGGAGCAGCTAAAAAATCAGCGGTTTTGACGCTGGAGCACAACCTGAAAATGGAACCCTGCCTGGTTTTACGCTACAGTTACGAAGGTGAAGTTTTTCTTCCGAACGACAAAAAAGAGATGACTGTTCTGTTGGATAAAGAAAACGGGCGCTATGTTTTCAGGAAAATCCGGCGCGATTTTATATGGGAGCGATCAGTTCAGACGGAATTGGCAAATACCGGGTTAATTGAAAAAGGAGGCTATTTCATACTTCCCGGAATGGATCAACTTGAAGAAGATAATGCACTCTATTTTCTGGTAAACTGGATAAATAAACACAAACAGGAATTAAGGGAAAAGGGTATAAGACTGGAGCAGGATAAGCTGGAAAAGAATTATTTTACCGGCGAACAAAACCTCGAGCTGCATGCCAAAAGCCGCGACGACTGGTTCGATGTTTACGCCATAGTTCAGTTTGGCGAATTCCGAATTCCGTTTATCAAACTTAAGAACCACATTTTAAGCGGTATCAGGGAATATGAACTTCCAAACGGCGAAATTGCAATCCTGCCCGAAGAATGGTTTGCACAGTATAAATCGCTGATGCCTTTTGCACAGGGAAAAGGGGAAAAGCTTCAGTTTGAAAAACACCACTATGCTTTGCTGAGTAATGTATTGAAACCCGGTGATAAATCGGAGATTGAAAAGTTCAGGCAACTGAGCAAAAACAGGAAGAAGGTAAATCTTCCGGAGGGATTGAAAGCCACCTTGCGAAGCTACCAGGAGGAAGGATTTCAGTGGATGGCCGGGCTGCACCAGAATGGTTTTGGCGGATGCCTGGCCGATGACATGGGGCTGGGAAAAACACTCCAGACGCTGGCGCTGCTGCTGAAACTCAAACGTCCGAAGGGAGATGTGAAAATTCCGCAACCTTTAAACGGCGGGCAACTCCAATTGTTCGGTTCAGAAAAAACAGAGGAAGAGAACATGCAGCCGGCAAGTTTGATTGTGCTTCCTACTTCGCTGGTGCACAACTGGGAAGCCGAAATAATGAAGTTTACTCCTTCGCTAAAGGTTTACAAACACGTGGGAATTCAGCGTAAAAAGGAAAACGAACTGGGCCGGATGATCCGGTTTTACGATATCATTCTGACTACTTACGGAACGGTGCGTAACGACTCTGGATTTTTGGGTAAACATGATTTCTTTTATTTGATTCTGGATGAAAGTCAGTATGTGAAAAATCCATCGTCAAAAACTTATAAATCTATTCTGAAACTGAAATCGGAATACCGGCTGGTACTCACCGGAACGCCCATCGAAAATTCCTTGTCGGATTTATGGTCGCAAATGAATTTTTTGAACAGGGGCATGCTGGGCAGCCTGGCTTTTTTCAGGCGGTATTTTATTACACCCATCGAAAAACGTAACCAGCAGGAAGTACAGGAAAAACTGCAAATTTTGATTCGCCCTTTTATTCTGCGGCGGACCAAGGAAGAAGTGGCCAAAGATTTGCCGCCACTTATGGAACAGGTCATTTTTTGTGAAATGGCCGAAGGTCAGCAAAAAACCTACGAACGCGAAAAATCGGTTATCCGTAATTCCATTCTCGACAGCATCGACGAGAACGGGGTGAATAAATCGGCGATGATTGTTTTGCAGGGATTGACAAAATTGCGGCAACTGGCCAATCATCCCAAATTGCTCAGTGAGGAAAAGGAATCCGAATCAGGAAAGTTTGAGGAGATTTTTCTGATGCTGGAAAACCTCGTGGCTGAAAAGCATAAGGTGCTGATTTTTTCATCGTTTGTGAAACACTTAGAACTGCTGAAAGAGCAAATTGAAAAAAACAACTGGAAATACAGCCTGCTGACAGGAAAAACTTCGCATCGCGAAAAAGTGATCAGTCAGTTTCAGAATGAACCGGACAACCGGATTTTCCTGATATCGCTGAAAGCGGGTGGGGTAGGGCTCAATCTCACCGGCGCCGATTATGTGTTTATCATCGATCCGTGGTGGAATCCGGCAGCCGAAAATCAGGCCATCAGCCGCGCACACCGCATCGGGCAGAAAAGGCATGTGTTTGTGTACCGGTTCATTACGGAAAATTCCATCGAAGAAAAGATTCAAAAGCTGCAGGGCCGGAAAAATTCACTGGCCGATAAGTTTATCAATTCCAACAATCCGCTCAGGGAAATTACCAAAGAGGAAATTCTGAACATTCTGAAGTAGTAATCCGTATAGTGTCGTGTCAACTTTGCAATGTCATTTCGACCTTTTGGGAGAAATCTCCGAATTTGAAACAGATTTCTCCATTTTACATTTTGACATGACAATAGCGGCTTTGAGCCGCTTGGCAGATAAAATTGCTACAACGAAATAATCTCACTGATTTCAATCCAGCTCTTGTCAATTTTATCTTTTTTGGTGTAGGCTTCTTCCAGCGGGGTGTAGACAATATCGTTGTGAACGCGTCCTACCATCACACCGTGTTTATCGGTAAGCAGTGCATAAACGGCTTTATTGCCCAGCAAACTGGCCAGTACGCGGTCGTTACAGGTGGGGTTTCCTCCGCGTTGTGTATGTCCTAAAGTTGTAACGCGGGTTTCATAATCAGGCAAGCGCTTTTTAATTTTGACAGCTATTTCTTCTGCGCCGCCTTCTTCATCACCTTCAGCCACAATAATGATTCCCGAGGTTTTTTCCTTGCGGCGTTCCATTTTCAGGTAATTGCAAATCTGTACAATATCGGTTCTGGTTTCCGGTAAAAGCATAACTTCAGCGCCGCTGGCAATCGACGTATTGAGCGCAATAAAACCGGAATGCCGGCCCATTACTTCCACAAAAAACAGCATGTTGTGCGATTCGGCAGTGTCCCTGATTTTATCTACAGCGTCTATCACGGTATTTACGGCAGTATCGAAACCAATGGTAAAATCGGTACCGTAAATGTCATTATCTATGGTGCAGGGAGTTCCGATAACCGGGAAATCAAATTCCTTTTCCAGCAAATCGGCACCCCGGAACGACCCGTCGCCGCCGTTTACAATCAATGCATCTATGCCTTCCTCTTTTAGGTTTCTGTATGCTTTCTCGCGGCCTTCCTTAGTTTTAAACTCAGGGCAGCGCGATGATTTAAGGATGGTTCCTCCGCGCGACAGGATTTTGGAAACCGTGTGCGATTTCATTTCAATAAAGTCCTTGTTCAGCAATCCGGAATATCCATTTCTTATTCCTACCACTTCCAACTTGTTGTAAATAGCTGTTCGGACGATTGCCCTTATCACTGCATTCATTCCCGGTGCATCGCCACCTGAAGTTAATAAGGCTATTTTTTTAATGTTTTCGTTTTTAACCTGCATAGTTTTCTTGTTTTGTTTCTGTTGAAATTTAACGTTTCCTCGTTCTTTTATTACGGACGTATATCAGTTTGAATTTTCCGCGCGAACTGTCACGTTGGTCGATTTCAAATTTGCCGATGGAGGCAATAAGGGGAGTCAGTTTTTCGAAGCCATAGTTACGCGAGTCGAAGTTCGGTTGTTTTTTCTGAAGCAGGCTTCCCACGTCTCCCATAAATGCCCATCCGTCGTCGTCGGCCAAATCGGAAATGGTAGACGAAATTAGTTTAATAACTTTAGGCGTGATTTTATCTACCTGGCTTTTGCTTGAAGATTTGTCGGTGGTTGCAGTGCTTTCTTTTGCACGGTTTTCCAAAATTTCGATGTAAATAAATTTATCGCAGGCAACAATAAAAGGATCTGGAGTTTTCTTTTCGCCAAGTCCGTAAACTTTCATGCCTGCTTCGCGTAACCGGGTAGCAAGCCGTGTAAAATCGCTGTCGCTGGAAACCAGGCAAAACCCGTCCACTTTTTTGCTGTACAAAATATCCATTGCATCGATAATCATGGCCGAGTCGGTAGCATTTTTTCCGGAAGTGTAACCGTATTGCTGAATGGGTGTGATGGCATTTTCAAGCAGCAGATTTTTCCATTTGGCAAGAAAAGGTTTGGTCCAGTCGCCGTAAATGCGCTTAATGGTAGGATTGCCGTATTTGGCAATTTCCTCCATCATCTCTTTTACATAGGCCGAGGGTATGTTGTCGCCGTCTATCAGAACAGCCAGGTTGAAATCTTTTTCCATTTATTTGGTATTTAATAGTGTTTAACGTTTAAAACGTCTTACTCGTTCAAAAATATTGGGATAGTAGTTCTATTTGATTCTTCCTTTGAATAATGATTGTTTCGCGAGAAATCTTTCATAAAGCTCGTTTGTTGAAATTATTATTGAAAATCCTTTCCGCTTTAATCCCTTTGACAACTTTTTGTCACCTGTCCATAATTGTGCATTAATATGATTTGTCAGTGCAACAAACAGGGCGTCGTTTTCATCAATATCTTTAACTAAATCAATAGCTTCGAATAAATATTTGTCCGAGATTATTACTTCTTCAACAAATTTTATCCTGCCAGTTACTGTTTTATAGATATTTTCAAATTGCTCATTTGAAAACCCGGATATTTTAATGATTTTGTTTTTGTGTGTTTTAATTTCTTCTTCTAATAATGCTGGAGTATAAAATTGAAAGTGTTTGGAGCCATTTATTAAAAGTTGTCCGATTTTTTCTTGTGAATTTAAGATTGCACTAAAAACGATATTTGAATCAACAACGATCCTCATTTTATGTTTCGTTGCGCCCTAAATTTACTCCAAATGTTTTTATTAACTTCCTCTGATAATTCGTTGACTTCCTTTTGAGATGCTTTTGTATTTGCCGTGTTTTCTTTATATTCCAGGTAATCAATCATGTTTTGGAGTTCTGTCAAATCAACATTTGCAGGCAACCTTACCAATATTTCATTTTCCGTTCTTTCGAGTATCATGATTTTTTAATTTCTTAAATATACAAAATTAATAAACGAACTGTTCATTTCAGATTTTGTAATTTATATGGTTTCAGATTTTCACAATACATGAATCCGGCAACCAGCCAATGTTTCCGTCTAAAAGACGTATTTCTTTCCATGTATTCAGGCTGTCTGAAATCTCCACTTTTACGCCTTCATAAAGAAGGAACAAATCGGTACCGGTTTCTGCCGGCGAACTTTTCACTGTTACCCGCGGGCAAAAAACAATGGCTGCATCGCGTTCAATGATTTTTTTTGTCTGGCGGGCGGCAAATGAATAAGTAAATCCAGATACTATAATTGCCAGAATGCCAAACCAAAAAGCCAGTTTTTTGAACCCTGCACGACGGCTAAACAGAAATAAACCCACCAGTCCCAGGAAAACAATAAATGCTCCGATACTGATAACCGACCAGGTATCAGCCGGAAACAAATTGACCACTTTTGCGCGCCATCTTACAAAAAACGGTCTGGGCAGTTCATCGATTTCAGTGGTAACAAACTGGTTGGCCAGCTCCAGGTTAAACCGAATATCTTCATCCTGTGGTGCCAGCAGTTTGGCACGCTCATAATTCAAAATGGCATTATTGATGTCGCCGGTTTTGTAGTAGGCATTGCCGAGGTTGAAATAGAGTTTTGCCGATTCCTGGCCTTCCTGCAAAATTTGCTCGTATGTCGATACCGCCTGCTGGTATTCCTCAGTGGTGTAATA
>DATFJO010000463.1:0-5675 GCA_035269145.1 Tangfeifania sp.
GCGCTCACCAACAACCGTATCCAGTTTTTTTGAAAACCGATCGATAAATTCCATGGCATTGGCGCTGTGCACTGCTTTTATAATTTCATCATCGCTGGCACCCGGTTTCCCATAAACAATGTTTTCGCGGATGGTTCCACCAAACAGAAAAATTTCCTGTGGAACCAGGGCAATCTGACTGCGCAGGTCGGTAATATTTAGTTTCTTAATGTCGTAGTCGTCGAAAAATATATTTCCCCTGGTTGGTTCATATAAGTTAAGCAGGAGTGAAGCAATGGTCGATTTTCCGGCGCCGCTTTTTCCTACCAGGGCTACTAATTGTCCGGGAGCAATGGAAAAGTCGATGTTTTTCAGAACCGCCGATTCCGGCCGCGAAGGATAGGAGAAAGTGAGTTGATCGAAACTGATTTTTCCCGAAAGCTGCACGGCAGGTGTTTTAACTTCCGGGGATTTTATGTTCTCTTCTTTTGATTCAAATATTTCAAAAAGATCATCGGTGGCGCCAATAAATCGCTGAATCCGGGATATAACAGCGGCCATTCCACCCATTGTCCCGCCAATGTAGCCGGAGTAAATAACGAATGAAAACAGTTCGCCGGTTTCCATTTCTCCGTTTGCCAAAAGCAGCGCACCCCGCCAGATAACGGCCACGAGCGTGCCAAAAAGACCAATAATCAGTGTGGAGCTAAAAAGTCCCCTGTAAATGCCGGCGCGCATTCCGGCTTTGGCCACTTCGTTTATTTTGTCGCTGTAGCGGTTGATTTCAAAGAATTCGTTGGTGTACGATTTTACGCTTCGGATTCCCTGGAGCGTTTCTTCCACAATGGTGTTCGACTCAGCGGTTTTGTTTTGCGCCAGTCGCGATAGGTTGCGAATGTATTTCCCAAAAAACCAGATGAGAATAATAACCACCGGCAAAATGGCCAGCATAAAAACAGTCAGTTGCGGTGAGGTGTAAATCAGTAATCCGATTCCTCCCCCAATTACTACAACTTGCCTGATAAAATCGGCAAGGGTAGTGGTAAACGTATCATGAAGCATGGAAATGTCGGATGAAATGCGGCTGTTCAGTTCACCCACGCGGTGTTTGTCAAAAAAGTTCAGCGGCAGTTTGATGAGGTGATTGTAGGTATGCCGCCGGATATCGGCCATTGTTTTTTCGGTGACGTTGGCAAAAATTACTGCACGGAAATAAGAAAATATCGCCTGAATAATCAGTATTGCAAGCAGCAACACCATAATTTGGTTGAGTTCGGTTTGCAAAGTGCCTTTATTTCCGGCATCCACCAGGTCGCCCAGCAATTTCGGAAAAGCCAGGTTGGCAAGGCTCGCACCCAAAAGAAAAAACATCCCCCCGGCATATTCCAGCTTATATGGTTTTATGTACCCGAAAAGTCTGAACACATTTCTAAGGCCTTCCCAGGTGATTTTTTTCTTGTTGTCGTATCCGCCAGCTCTTCTTCCGTGCCCGTTCATCTGCGATAATTTTCCCGTGTTATTTGATTCAACTACCTGAACACTTTAATTCTGTTTAAGTTTATTGAAGTTAAAATCAACCCGAAACTTTTAAAAAAATCTTCACCATCACTTTTTTGGTATTTGATTTTTAATTAATTTTTGAAAAATTTAAAACGTACTGCCATGGATAATTCACTGAAAGAGAAAATCAAGGTATTTATTGCTGAAGGTGTTGAGGAACAACGGGTAGAAGCTCAGTCTGATCCGTTTTGGCAGGGATTGCGGAAAGCAGGCACCGAACTGTGGCTCGATACCGGCGATATGGAGGAAGCCGAAATAAACTGGACGGCTGAAATGACAGCCTTAACTACCAATAATACGCTTGTCAATAAAGAAATTCAGAAAGGTATTTACGATGATTTTATTGCTGAAGCGAAAGAAATTGTCCGGGAATTGCCCTTGAAAGAGCAAATTGTTGAAATTGCATTTATTCTGAATGCCCGTCACGGATTGCGGCTGGCCCAAAAATTTGGCGGTTTTGTAAGCGTTGAATTGCATACCGATATATCGCATAAAATCGATGCCATCGTGGATTACGGGAAACGCTATTTTGATATTTGCCCGGATCAGTTTATAGTAAAGGTTCCTTATACCGCCGCAGGTCTCCTTGGTGCAAGAAAACTGCGCGAGCTGGGAGTAAAAATTAATTTCACACTCGAGTTTTCGGCGCGTCAGAATGTGATGGTCGCTGCTATAACCAAACCCAATTACCTGAATGTTTTTCTGGGAAGAATTGGTGCTTACATGAGCGACAACGGACTTGGCGACGGATCGGGCGCTGGAGAACGAACCGTTATCGAAACCCAGAAATGGGTAACCAAACTGACAAAGGATAACCAGGAACCTACAAAACTCATAGCCGCCAGTTTAAGAAATTATCAGCAACTGGATGCCCTGGCCGGAACCGATGTATTTACGATGCCTACTAAAGTGGCAGCCGGTGGAAAAGCCAATTTAAGTGGCGACTTTCAGTCGAAGTTAAATGAAACGTATCCGGTTGGAATCAGTGAAGATGCTGTTAAATATTATCCTGAAAAGCTTTGGGAAGTAACTGAAAAAGAACTTCAACTGGCAAAAAGCCTGGCCGAAGATTGCGCCTGCGATGGCAATGAACTCATCGACCGGGTGCATAAAGCAGGTTGTGGCGACATGTTTCCTTACCTGAGCCTGAAAGATCTGGCTCATATTTCGGAAGACGGGAAAATACCCAGACATGAACGCTGGGCAGAACGAATTGAAAGCGGTGAAGTTGCCATCGATACGCTGCTGAACCTTGCCGGACTGGCCAGTTTTACAAACGATCAGGCGCAGTTGGACGCCCGGATTGAGCGAATAATTAAAGGTTAGGTAGCTACACTTTTTGCAGAGGTAAAGCAAAATAGAACCGGGAACCTTCTCCTTTTATTCCGGTACTTTCTACACCTACTGATTGATCCAGTTTGTCGGCAATGCTTTTTACAATGGACAATCCGAGTCCGTACCCCTCGGCTTTTTCAGGTGCCAGCCTTACATATTTGCTGAATAGTTTGGCCTGTTCCTCTTTTGTTAAGCCGTCGCCATTGTCTTTAACCCAAAACTTTACGCAGTTATCATGTATTTCAGAGCCAACTTCAATTCTAATGGGACTTCCACCGTATTTGATTGCATTGCTTAAATAGTTTGTCCAGATTTCTTCAATCCAGGGGGCATATCCCATGGCGCGAGGCCAATTTTCAGGAGATTTAATCTCTGCTCCTGATTCTTCTATTGGCAGTTTAAGTTGTTGAAGTGCTTCGTTAAAAACAGCCTGCATATTCAATGGTTCCAGTTCAACTTCCTGCTGGCTGATTCGCGCCAGAGTCAGCAACTCTTTTGTAATATGCATTGCTTTATCGGCAGATATTTTTATCAATTCTGTGATTTCATTTAAAGATTCCGTGTCATTCTTTTTAATGCTGTCCTGCAGGATTTCTGTGGAAGAAGAAATAGAGCCCAGCGAATTTTTTAAATCATGTGCTACCGCATGTGAGAACGATTCAAGATCATGGATGAGTTTTCCGCGTTTATCAATTTCAGCCACCAGTTGCTGGTTTACATTTTTCAGTTTCACTTCGGTCTTTTTCATTGTGGTAATGTCGTGTATCAGAATAAAATGTCCTGAAAATTCATTCTTCTTGTTGAAAACCGGAGAAAAAAGGGTTTGATAGTACGTTACGCCCTCTGGTTTTTGCATCTCAATTTCTATTGATTGCTGTTTTTCATTATTAATACCGGTGATGAATTTTTTATGGTTGCTGAAACTACTTTTAAAAGATTTGCGGATTACCAGGTGAGGCTGCAGGTTAAAAATCTGTAGTGCCGCATCGTTACAATCTTCAATAAAACCTTCAGCATTCACCACCAACACACCGTCTTTCATTGTATCTACAAGTTTGTTGCGGGCAAATGGCACCAGGTCAAACATCCGGTATTTTATCACTCCGAAAGTGATTACCAGTCCGGTAAAAACAAAAAGAAGCGGAGTCCAGTCAACTCCGGGAAATGGATTTAACCCGGTTACATACATCAGGTTTCCAATCAACGGAATAATTGTGGCAATTAACAGCGTATTTACCTGCGACTTATAAAATGCAGGGAATTTGTAAATTGACTGATACAGATTATACAATCCGGCGAGTATCAGTATTATCGAGAATGTCCAGAATATCCAAAACCATATACCATGTTGGTAAAGCAACATGTTTTTTTCTTCACTTAAAACAATAGTTTTCCAGACCAAATGATGCGATTCGTTTGTGAAGACAAGTAAAACAGTGATGAACGGAATGACAGATAGCAGGGCAATGTTTCTGGGATTTATGAGGTCTGTTTTTTGGCTGAATGCGGTGGTAAACAGAAAATAGCTGAGCGGCAAAAATGCAATGCCAAAATAGGAAGCCTGCGACCAGAGGATTTTCATTTCGAAGTTTTGAGTGCTGAATTCCAGGGCATAGGTGAGTGCCCAAATTGCAGCAAACAGTTGTACGAAAATCAGAAACCTTACTTCATCAGCTTTCCTGTATCGCCACAAAACCAATATAGTGGATAAGGCAATTAATGCCGCCATAAACTCGATAAGGCTTTCGTTGAAAAATTTATTAAGTACCATTGCATCCATAATACAGCTACAAAATGTGAAGACAAAAATATCCATTTTTATCTGGTAATACTGAAATTATAAAAAACTATTTCTGAAATAAACATTTGGCAGATAATACCTGCAATGAATAATGATTGTACATTTTCAATAATAACCGACTTGCCACTGTTCTGTTAATTGCGTAAATTCAACAATCAAAAATAAAACCTAAAACGATGGAAAACGGTAAAATTTCACGGCGTAAAGCAATAGCCACAGTTTCCGCCGGCACACTGGGAGCATTAACATTTCAGCCATTTTCGGCATTCAGCTATAATACCACAAAAAAACTTGCCATTCACGGAGGCGAAAAAGTGCGAAATGCGGCCTGGTCCGACTGGCCGGTTTGGGACACATCAGCCGAAACCGACGTAACTGAAATGTTGCGAAGCGGCCGCTGGTGGCGGGGCAGTGGAGAGCACGTGGCCGAATTTGAAAGAAAATATGCGGAGTTGATGGGGGCTAAACGTTGCCTGGCCACAGCAAGCGGAACAACTGCATTGTTAGTTGCAATGCATGTTCTGGGAGTTGACGCCGGCGATGAGGTGCTGGTTTCGCCCTACACTTTTATTGCGACGTACAATGTAATTTTTATGAATAAAGCGCTGCCGGTTTTCGTGGATACCGACCCGGAAACTTTCCTGATTAATACAGATAAAATTGAAGAGCGGATTACGGATCGCACGACCGCCATTTTGCCTGTGCATATTTATGGACTGCCAGTGGATATGGATCGTGTAAATTTAATTGCACAAAAACACTATTTGAAAGTGATTGAAGATGCCTGCCAGGCGTGGCTTGGGGAATACAAAGGTAAAAAGCTCGGAACGCTTGGTGATTTGGGGTGTTTCAGTTTTCAGAATTCAAAAAACCTGCCTACGGGCGAAGGTGGTGCGATTATCGGGAATGACGGGGAAGTCATGGACCGGTGCCATTCCTTTCATAACTGCGGCCGGCCGTTTGGAAGTGTCCCCGCTACTTCAGATTATCCGTTGCGGGG
>DATFJO010000464.1:0-9913 GCA_035269145.1 Tangfeifania sp.
TTTCATGTAAAGAAAACGACCTGGAGAAGCAACGGGAAAACGAACTGAAAGAACTGAACGAATTTATCAGAAATCATTACTCCGATATTGAACGAAGGCCCTCCGGCTTATATTATATCGAACTTGAAGATGGCACCGGAGATTCGATTCAGATTGGCGACCGTGTTCAGTTGTTTTATGATTTGTGGACCCTGGACAGCACCTATGTTACAGGAACGGGCCGATATGAACCTGTTGAGGTAATTGTGCTGCCACCCTCACAACTATCTTCTTCTGCATCGCTCGCTAAAAATACACTGGGTTTGCATGAGGCACTTACCTACATGAAAGAAGGAGGAAAATCAAAGCTGATTATGCCTTCAGAATTGGCTTTCGGACAGTATGGTTCTTACAGCTTGCCCGGATTTACCAGTGTTCTGATGGAAGTGGAAATTTACAAAGTTTATCCTTCTGATATCCCTGAGGATGTAATCGATTAATCATTTTCTCATTTTCAAATGTCCGGGAAAAAACTCCTGAAAAAAACTGCAACCGAAGAGTGGGTGCCACTGGTAGATGAAAAGGGAAAAGTAACCGGGCAGGCTCCACGCAGTAAAGTGCACGATGGAAGCAAACTGCTTCACCCTGTGGTGCACATGCACGTGTTAAATGCAACAAAAGCGATTCTGTTGCAGAAGCGCCCGGAATCAAAACTGATTCAACCGGGTAAATGGGATACCGCAGTGGGCGGGCATATTTCGGCCAATGAAACACTTAAACAAGCGCTGATAAAAGAGGCGTACGAAGAAATTGGCCTGAAAAATTTTTCAGCAAAACTCCACAAAATATACAAATGGGAGTCGGAAGTGGAAGCAGAACTGGTCTACCTTTTTACCACATTTGATTCTGAAAATTTTAAAGTTCATTCTGATGAAGTTGAAGAAGCAAAATTCTGGACCGGGAATCAAATTAAAAAACAACTAAGCAAAGGCATTTTTACGCCTAATTTTGAATATGAATTCGAGTTTCTCAAACAAAAAGGAATAATATGAAACAAATGAAATTCTGGTTTGAAATGAAATGCTTCCCGGAATTTCGATCTGTCAAACGAATCAACCCGCTGGACGGTTAACATCGCGTTAATTACCTATCAAAAAAATAGCCGGCTGTTTGTGCAAATCAGGCACACTTTTTTTCCATTTTCCAATACTTTTTGTGGCAATAAATTCATTTTCGCCGGTGATATTGGCTGCAATACAAAGCAGAGTGGAAGGGGAGCAGGTTTTCAGCAAATCGGCAATTAACTGGTTGTTGCGGTAAGGGGTTTCAATAAATATTTGCGTTTGATGCTCATTCCTAACTTTTTTTTCGAGCGAGTTTATGGCACGCATCCGTTCGTTCGACTGGACGGGTAAATAACCGTTAAATGCAAAATTCTGACCATTCAGCCCCGAAGCCATCAAAGCCAGTAAAATTGAAGACGGGCCGACAAGCGGAACAACGGCAATGCCTTTTTGGTGGGCCAGTTTTACAATGTCGGCACCCGGGTCTGCCACCCCAGGGCAGCCGGCTTCTGAAATAACAGCTACATCTTCTCCATTTTCAAGCGGTTTCAGAAATGAGGGAATTTCATTGGGGTGCGTGTGCTTGTTGAGTTCGAAAAAAGTGAGCTGGCCGATATCGATTGCTTTATTCACTTGTTTCATAAACCTGCGTGCTGTGCGAATGTTTTCAACAATGAAAAAGCGGGTGTTGGTCAGCACCGGCAGAACATTAACCGGCAAAACATTTTGCCAGTCGCCGTCGCTGAGTACATTCGGAATAAGGAAAAGTTTTGCCATTTCAGAATTTTTCGTAAAAATAAGGATTATAGCTGTTTCAACCCAGCATTTTTTAAATTTGCAGCATGCATCGAACTAACAAATTGAAGATAGAAGCCACTTTTCTTGGAACCGGAACCTCGCAGGGAGTTCCGGTAATTGGCTGCGATTGCGAAGTTTGCAGTTCGGATGATGCACGCGATAAAAGACTTCGCTCGTCGTTGCTTCTGAAAATCAGTGGCTTTAATTTTGTTATTGACGCCGGTCCCGATTTCCGTCAGCAAATGTTGCGCGAAAATGTTAAAACCCTTCGGGCCATCCTGGTAACGCACGAACATGTCGACCATATTTTCGGACTCGATGATATTCGTTCTTTTAACTGGATTCAAAAACATCCGACCGATATTTTTGCAGAAAAACGCGTTCAGGATGCCATAAAACGTATTTTTAACTACGTTTTTGCTGAATACAAATACCCTGGAATTCCAATGATGGAACTTCACAACATTGAAAAAGAACCCTTTGAAATTGAAAATATCAAATTTACTCCAATTCGCTGCTATCACCATAAACTGCCGGTACTGGGTTATCGGGTTGAAGATTTTACCTATATCACCGACACCAATTTCATTCCTGAAAAAGAGATGAAAAAACTGGCAGGTTCCCGTATTTTAATCATTAATACCCTGCGAAAAGAAAAACATCTTTCTCATTTTAATCTTGAACAGGCTTTGGAAGTAATAGAAAAAATTAATCCTGAAAAAGCATTTCTTACACATGTCAGTCATGGTTTTGGGAAGCATAAAAACATTCAGGCTGAATTGCCCGGCAATGTTTTCATGGCTTACGACGGCCTGAAGATAAACCTTGATTGATTCTTACTGCTTTTGTTTTAACCACGGAAACGCAACAACCACCGCTGCCATAAAATAAATTCCGCCAGCCAGCAAAAATGCGGTATTCAAACTAACGTTGTCGGTCATCCATCCCAGCAAAGGCCCGATAACTGCAAAACTTATGCGTATTACAAAATTGCGGACCGAAAGCATAGTTGCCCTGACATCGCTTTGTGTGTATCGGTTGATATGATTTTTTAAAATAGGCGTGGCAAGGCCGCGAACGGCATAAAAAAGAAACAAAAACACCAATCCTTCGCGCACGACGGCAGTCCCCGAAAGCAAATAACCGGCTGTAAGTGAAAAAATAATGAATAATATTTCCTGTTTTCTGCTGAAAAATCCTTCAACACGAAATGCAAATGCAGATGAAACGCCAACCGTGAGGTTGAGGGCAGTCCATAAAACACCAAATAACTCTACGGGGAGCCCTATGGCTTTAAAATATGGTTGCACCAGCCAGGCAAAAGTCAATGTGGCAGTTCCGGTTACTGCTGAAAGAAGAATTGAAATCCGAAGATTTGTGTCAGTTAAAAACACATCACGGATATTTTGCATCATTTTTTTTATCGATTGAAACTGATGTGCTGCATTCAATTTAGGTTCAATCAAAGTAATTGAAGCAGGAATGGCAATGGAAGCTACAAAAAACTGAAAATAAAAGGGCGTGCGTAAACTGATAGCAGCCAGAAAACCTGCAGCAATGCCGGCAATCGCTTCGGCAAAATTACCCGCCGAAGTAATTCGTCCTTCGTGCTTCACATATTTTTCAGTCTTTCCGTCAGCTTTTAAACTGTCGTAAAGCAGGGCCGAATCAGCGCCGGAAATAAAGGAATGGCCTACTCCAAGAATTATTTCTGCTACGGCAAAGGCCCAGAAACCATAAGAAAAACTATACATTAAAATACCCGCACTCCCCAGAATACTGCCCAAAACAAGTGTTTTCTTGCGCCCCCAAACATCGGCCATCCATCCGCTGGGCAGTTCCATTGCAACAATGGCTACCGAATAAATGGATTTCAGCACAAAAATTTCGTGCATGCTCATGCCATTGTCCTGGTAAAAAAGCACCACAACAGGCATAACCAGGTTAAACCACTTCGAGATTTTTACAAGGTAGAGTCGTACAATATTTTTTCTGAATTCGGCCATTCAAAAAATCAAACCACAAAAATAGAAATTGAAATGAAACCAGGAATTTGAAATTCTGAAATAGCATTAATCTTTTAATTTTAAAATAATTTAAATATTTTGAAATAATATTTTGTATTTTTCTTTCATATTGAAAGCAGATTTCTATTTTTGCAAACAACAGAACAAAAAAACAGTAAAATGAAATTATTTATTCCGGAGAATTACAAATCGGTTTTGGATGTTGCCCAAACCGAGCAGGCCATTAAACTGATTAAGGATTTTTTTCAACTGAACCTGGCTTCTGAGCTGCGGTTGCGCAGAGTTACAGCACCACTTTTCGTAAAACGCGGAACAGGAATTAACGACGATTTGAATGGCATAGAACGCCCGGTTTCATTTCCGATGAAAGAAATGGACGACCAGGTGGCAGAAATTGTACAATCGCTGGCAAAATGGAAACGACTGGCGCTGGCCGATTTAAAAATAGCTGCAGGATACGGCTTGTATACCGACATGAATGCCATTCGCCCGGATGAAGAACTGACCAACATCCATTCGCTTTATGTAGATCAGTGGGATTGGGAGCGTGTGGTTTCAGGAGAAGAGCGCAACCTTGATTTTCTAAAGAAAATAGTCCGTAAAATTTATTCAGTTCTGGTAAATACCGAATTTCATATTTCCGATAATTTTCCGGAAATAAAACCTGAATTACCCGAGGAAATAACATTTTTTCATTCGGAAGAACTGGCAGAAAAATATCCTGATTTAACCCCTTTCGAACGCGAAACAAAGGCTGCAAAAGAGCACGGAGCTGTTTTTGTAATTGGCATTGGCGGTTACATGCCAAACGGCGAAATTCACGACGGCCGTGCCCCCGATTACGACGATTGGAATACGCCTACCCAAAACGGTTACAAAGGATTAAACGGAGACATTATTCTTTGGAACGATGTTCTCGACAGGGCTTTTGAAATCTCTTCAATGGGAATTCGCGTCGATAAAGAATCTATGCTGGAGCAATTAAAAATAAGGGGCCTGGAAGAACGCAAAGAGTTGCTGTGGCATAAAATGCTGCTGAACGACGAAATGCCGCTTTCAATTGGTGGCGGAATCGGCCAGTCGAGGCTTTGCATGTATTTTCTGCGAAAAGCCCACATTGGCGAAATCCAGTCGAGCATTTGGCCCGGAGAAATGATTGAAAAATGTAAAGCAAACGGAATTCATTTATTATAGTTCATACAATACAATGTAAGAAACTTAAACATCAAATTGCATAATTTGCGATTTGATGTTTGTTTTTTTGGGAATTTGCCGTTTGGTATTTGTAAATTGTAAATTGAGTTCTATCTTTGCCCCGCGAAATAAAAAACTGCCTTGGTAGCTCAGTTGGATAGAGCAACGGCCTTCTAAGCCGTAGGTCTTGGGTTCGAATCCCAACCAGGGTACAAAAAAAGCACCTGATTTTCAGGTGCTTTTTTTATATGCGAAAAGTAAATATTTTGTTGATGAAATTCAATTTATGGCATAATCTTTCAGCGATTTTTCCAGTTTCTTACGGGTGAAAAATATCCGGCTTTTTACTGTGCCGAGCGGCAATTCCAATTCTTCCGCTATTTCTTTGTATTTGTATCCTTCCAGAAACATGTTAAACGGAACCCGGTATTCGTCTTCAAGTGCTTCAATATTTGCCATAATTTCTTTTGAGTTGTAAAATGAATCAGGAGAGGGATAAACTTTATCGATTGATTGTGCAATATGAATATCGTTGCTCATATAATCAAAAGTGTCTTTTCTTTTCACATTCCTCCGGTAATCATTAATAAATGTGTTTCGCATAATGGTGTAAATCCATGCCTTAAAATTGGTATTTTCTTTAAACTTGTCGCGGTAGGTGAGCGCTTTCAGCATGGTTTCCTGCAACAGGTCATTTGCCCTTTCCGAATCAGATGTCAGACTTAGAGCATAATACCGTAAATTGTTTTTCAGTGACAATAAAGTGTTGTTGAATTGAATTTGCGTCATGGCATGTAATTTTGGTTAATTTTAAAATATAAGTTTTTCATTCTCGGTATCTGTTTTTGAAAAAACCATTCCAAAAAATAAAGCCAATTAACTTATTTGCTGATTTTCAGGCATAAGTAATATTCTGATACGAAAAAGTACTCAAATAAGTTATGAACACAATTGTAGAATTACCTCACTTTTGTGTAGATAATTTCCCCAAAATTACTCTTTCACACTGCTGTTAATCCACATAAAGCTGTACCAAAACCATTTAACAGGCGATGTTTTTGAGGGGGCGGTAACAGTGTATAATGTTCTTCTGGAAGTAAGAGGAAATACCGATTGCATTTCAATGCTGTTTTCATTTTTATTGAAACGGATATTTTCCTGTTGCTCGCCGCCCACAAAAAACTGAAGCTGGCGCAGGTTGATTATTTCAGGATTGAAAACCTGCAATTCAAGCAATGGCGGATTATTGCCACTCAGTAGCGGAGATATTTTTTCAACCGGTTTTACCGGCATGGCTTTCATTTGGGCTTTTTCAGCAAACCGCTCCGTTCGTGTAAATATACCTGCCATTGGGAAGCGCGGCAATGCAAACCTGCTGCTGAAAGATGCAATTACTCCCGATTTTTGTGCTGCTGCACCTTTGTACCCTGATTCTTTTAAAACTTCCTGCATTTCAGGCGTATATTCTCCGTAGGGGTAAGCGTAAAGTTGTGGTTGAATTTCCAGCTTTTGGGTGAAAATTTTTTGTGAGCGTTCCAAATCACGGCGAAAAGTATCCAGACGTTCCGCAGGCGAAAAGTTAGCAAAATGAGCATGAGAATGCGAATGGTTGCCAATTTCAATTCCTTCTTCATGTAGTTCTTTTATTTGCTGAACCGAAAGAAAGTCGCCGGAACCAAACTGGTTGGTATTGATGAATAATGTGGCGCTGAATTTAAATTCACGCAGCAGCGGCATTGCATTTTCAAAAAACGACTGGTATCCGTCGTCAACAGTCAATACCACGGTTTTTTCAGGCAGTTCGTTTTTATCAAGCAATTCAAGTGCCTCACTTAGAGTTAATACATTAAAATTGTTTTCTTTCAGAAACTCCAGGTGCTGCCTGAAATTTTCAACCGAAATATTGGTGGAAGGAAATCTTGAATCGCCAAAACGGTGGTAAACAAAGCAGTTTATCTGGTTTGAATTTGAATGCTGCTGCACATTTACAGGCAAATTCTGAGCGCTGATATTTATTTCAGCCATCAACACAAAAATTAGTAAAGCGAGAGTATATTTTATAACCGGAATTTTCATACCTATTCATTTATGTATTTCGGATCGATGCGATACTCATCATATTTTCCGAGGTTCGACTTGCGCATAACGGTTTTTAGTCGCTGTGTGTATTCCTGCCCGATTTCGCTGTATCGAAAAAGATAATCCACCATTTCATACGGATCGTCAGACTCCAAGCGCTGTTCGCGGTATTCGGAATATGGGCCCCGAGCTATAACTTTGTAGTAATCGACAATACTCAGCGAAAGGTTTTCATATTTTCGCACATAAACCGGCTTGCCGCTGCGGGTTTCAAGTGCCCTGATTCTCGATTCATTGGGGTTGAACGACCACACACCAAAAGTGTTGGTAGCATGCACAAAAAAGCGCGAACTTCCCCAACCGGTTTCCAGGGCTGCCTGGGCCAGCATAATGCTGTTGGGCCGGGTAACCATCTTTTCATTCAGCAGGTTTTCAACATTGGCTGCTTTCCAGTCTTTCAGTTGTTTTTCAAGAAACAGACTGTCTTCTTTATTAACCGGCTTGCCATTTTCGGTTCGCCGGGCAATTGCAGTCAGCTTTTTACGGGTTTCGTTGATTCCGAAGGCAGCTACCATGACTGAAGGCAGCAGCATATCGAAAAATTTCTGCTTCTTTTCATCAACCGGCAAGTGTTTTAAGCTAATTACGTTTGTGTAAACATTGGGCACCACAAACTTACTTTCAACCGGAACAATATCTTCGGGTTCGGTTAATTCTTTGTACTGAATATCTACTGAACGTTCGGTAATCTGCTCAATTCGTTCTGAATCGGAAGAAACTATGTTTTTTTCGCGATGGGTTTGATCCTCAATAATTTCTGCAATATCTTCTTCAGAAAGCTCGTTTACATATTTTTTGTCGATGTAGAAATTGTCATATTTTGTGAGATTGTTCCTTTCAATAACATTGGTGAGCAATTCCACATATTTTTCATCCTGCTGTTGTGAATATTCCCCAAGATAAGAAGCAAGTTCAACCGGGTTCTGATTTCTGAGCCGCCGGGTTCTGAATTCCTGAAAACGTTTCTGCTTGTTGATATTCCTGAAATAATCAGCAATTGCAGCCGGCAGGTATTCATATTTTTTCAGGTAAACTGTTTCGCCTTCTTTTCCAAAGGTTTTTATGCGGGGTTCCGATTCATAAACCGACAAAATATGAAAAGGATTATTGGCTTTCTCGTAGGAAAGTGAACTGCCCCAGTTTGATTCAATGGCTGCCTGCGCCAGAATCAAACTGGTAGGGTGGGTAGTTAGCTTTTGAAGCAGATCGGTTGTGTTTTCTGCCTCGTGTTTCATCAGTTGTTTGTTGATAAACTCTTTTTGATCCTGAAAATTTGAATTCAGAATATTTTCATCGTTCAAAATAATATTGACCATCTCTTTTTCTTGCTGCATAAAGAATTTCGCAATCAAAATTTGTGGCAGTAGCTGACTGATGAATAGGGATTTTTGATGATCGGGCTCCATGTATTGTGTTGATAAGAGGCGATCGTAAACTACAGGAACAACACTCTGGGAGTCAACTTCAATAATATCTTCTTCGGTTTCAACCGGTACTTCCTGAATATCGAGACTCTGGTTGGTGACTTTAATGAGCAATTCATTTTGAAATCGCGATACAAACTGTTTCTCCTCCCCGGTCAGTCCTTCTCCCTGCTGCGATTTGGTATTGCAGGAAAACATTAGCGTTAAAAATGCAAAGGAAAACAGGAGCATTTTTATTTTTAACTTCATAAAATTTGATTTTCTGTTTTTCGGAAACATCTTTTTTAAAATCATAACATATTGTATTTATGCAAATTATATTCCGAACTTATCTAAATTCAAAATAACTTCTCCACAGAAACAGATTTGAGTACGTCTTTTAAAAAATGATCTCGTCAAATTTCCATTCATTTTTTACCTTTGAAATCAAATTAAAAATCAAACGAAATGAACAAGGTATTTGTAATAATTATGATGGCGGCCTTTGTGTTTGGTTGCACATCAACTTCGAAAAACGAGAGTGAAACAGAAACTGAAGTAAAATCTGAAATGCAAAAAAAAGTGGAAGAATACGCACCGTTTAAACTGACAACCGATTTAAGTGTCCTCACTGAAAAAGAAAAACAGATGCTGCCGTTCTTGTTTGAAGCAGCTAATATTATGGACGAGATTTTTTGGATGGAAGCTTTTGGCGACAAAGACAAACTTTTTTCCGGCGACCTGGATAAATACACCCGAACATTTCTGGAAATAAATTACGGACCGTGGGAGAGATTGAAAAACAACGAGCCCTTTTTGCCGGGGTACGGAGAAAAACCTGCGGGGGCCAATTTCTACCCGGAAGACATGACCAAAGAAGAATTTGAAGCCTGGTACGAAGAATCGAAAACCAGTCAATATACTTTAATCCGCAGGGGCGAAGGTGGCAATTTGAAATCAATTCCGTATCACGTCGCATTTGAAGATGAAGTAAAAAAAGCTGCTGAACTGCTGAAAAAAGCTGCTGAGCTTGCTGAAGAACCGGGATTGAAAAACTACCTGGAAAAGCGGGCAGAAGCATTGCTTGCCGATGAATATTACGAAAGCGATGTGGCCTGGATGGAAATGAAAGACAACACCATAGAATTTATTGTTGGGCCGATTGAAAATTATGAAGATCAACTCTATGGGTACAAAACAGCGCACGAATCGTTTATTTTAATAAAAGACAAAAAGTGGAGCCAAAAACTGGTGAAATTTGCAGCGTTGCTTCCCGGCCTTCAAAAAGATTTACCTGTTGAACAAAAAT
>DATFJO010000465.1:0-2617 GCA_035269145.1 Tangfeifania sp.
CTGGTAACCGATGTAATTGCCGACAAAGCGCCGCTTTACGAAAAAACATCCATCGACGAACATTACCTCGATATTACCGGCATGGACCGGTTTTACGGTTCAGCACAGTGGTCGCACGAGTTGCGGGAGCGGATTATCAAAGAAACAGGGTTGCCTATTTCTTACGGGTTGTCGGTGAATAAAACCGTCTCGAAAATTGCCACCGGCGAGGCCAAACCAAACGGCGAAAAACAGGTAGATAAAACCTTTGTGAAACCGTTTCTGCACCCGCTTTCCATTCGGAAAATTCCAATGGTGGGCGGAAAAACCTATCAGTTGCTGCGCTCAATGGGCGTTTCTACCATTGGCACACTGGGCGAAATTCCGGTGGAGATGATGGAAAGTGTACTCGGAAAAAACGGAATTGAAATCTGGCGGCGCGCCAATGGAATTGATTTCAGCCGGGTGGTTCCCTATTCCGAGGAGAAATCAATCAGCACCGAACGGACATTTGAAACCGACACCATTGATGTGCAGATGCTCGACCGGCTGCTTACGGCAATGACCGAAAAACTCTGTTTCAAGCTGCGCAAAAAAGAAAAACTGGCCTCGGTGATCACCGTCAAACTCCGGTATGCCAATTACGATACGCACACCCTGCAAAAACGGATACCGTACACCGCTTTCGACCATGTCATCCTCGAAACAGTGAAAGCGCTTTTCAAACGGTTGTACGAACGGCGGATGCTGGTGCGACTGGTGGGGGTGAAACTGGGCGGACTGATTCACGGGGCGCAGCAGCTAAATTTGTTTGACGACAATGAAAAGCGAATCAGGTTGTATCTCTCCATGGATAAAATCAGGCGGCGTTACGGGGCCGGCGCCATCCAGCGGGCTTCCGGATTTATCAATACTTAAAGGCATTTTTATGTATTTGAATGTGCATTCATGGTTCAGCCTGCGTTACGGCACGCGAAACATCGATCAACTGTTGGCCGATGCCCGGCAAAATAATGCGGAGGCTTTTGCGCTCACCGACATCAATACCACGATGGGAATTCCGGAGCTGGTAAAAAAAGCACCGCAGGCGGGCGTAAAACCCATTGCCGGCGTGGAAATAAGAAACGGCGACGAGCTGCTTTTTATCGGCATTGCAAAAAACAACACCGGTTTTAAAGAGCTGAACGATTACCTCACCTGGCACAACCTGGAGAAACGGGAATTCACCATCGATGAGTGGCTCTTCAGCCAGGTGATTGTTATTTTTCCGTTTGGAAAGAAAGCACCCCGCGAACTGAAGGATTATGAATTTACCGGCATAAAACCCGGGCAACTGAACCGGCTGGTGACTTCAGAATACCGCAGTTTTCAGGATAAACTGCTAATGTGGCAGCCGGTAACAGTCCTGAATGAAAAAGCGTGGTACCTGCACAAAAGCCTGCGCGCCATCGATCACAACACGCTGATAAGCAAGTTGACTCCCGGCCAGTTTGCCACTCCTGATGAAACCATGATTCCGGTTGCGCAACTAAAAGAAAAGTTCAGTGCCTGGCCCCAAATCATTCAGAACACTGAAAAAATACTGAAAGAGTGTTCCATCAGTTTCGATTTCAAAAAAAATAAAAACAAACAGGTTTTCAGCCAGTCGAAATACGACGACAAATTGCTGTTGGAAAAATTGGCCCTCGACGGACTGGTTTACCGCCACGGAAAAAACAATCCGTATGCCCGCGAACGGGTAAAGCACGAACTGGAAATCATCGATAAAATGGGATTTTCATCTTATTTTCTGATTGCGGCGGACATCATTCGCTACAGTATGTCGCGCGGGTTTTACCACGTGGGAAGGGGAAGTGGCGCGAATAGTATTGTGGCTTACTGCCTTAAAATTACCGATGTCGATCCCATCAAACTAAATCTTTATTTTGAGCGTTTTCTGAATCCGCGGCGAACCAGTCCGCCTGATTTTGATATCGATTATTCGTGGAAAGACCGCGACGAGGTACAGGATTACATTTTTAAACGCTACGGAAAAAACCACACCGCGCTGCTCGGGGCAACTTCCACTTTTAAAAACCGATCAACCGTGCGCGAACTGGGAAAAGTTTTCGGCTTGCCAAAAGAAGAAATCGATTTGCTGGTGAACGATCCGGCGAATTCATACAACAATCATAAAATTGCACAGCTCATTGAAACACTTGGAAAAGAGATGGCGCATTTTCCGAACCTGCGGACAATTCATGCCGGCGGAATTTTAATTTCGGAAGAACCGATTACCAATTACACGGCGCTTGATATGCCGCCCAAAGGTTTCCCCACCACCCACTGGGACATGTACATTGCCGAAGATATGGGATTCGAAAAGCTGGATATTTTGAGCCAGCGGGGAATCGGGCACATAAAAGAGGCTGTAGAAATTATCAACCGGAATCGGGGAGAGGAGGTGGATATTCACCGTGTGGATAAGTTTTTTAAGGATGAAAAAGTGAAACATCAACTTAAAACCGGCGAAACCAACGGCTGTTTTTACATTGAAAGTCCTGCCATGCGGGGGCTGCTCAAAAAACTGAAATGCGACAACTATCTCAGCCTGGTGGCCGCCAGTTCCATCATCCGGCCGGGGGTGGCCAAATCGGGG
>DATFJO010000466.1:0-5674 GCA_035269145.1 Tangfeifania sp.
AGAAATAAAAAAAGCGATGGATGTGAATGTCTGGGCCAATAAAATACTTGTTGAATCACTTTTTGAACAAGTGGAGACAATTGACCAGATTGTTGCCATCTCTTCAGGAGCTTCGGTCAGTGGCTCGCGTGGCTGGAATGCTTATTCACTTTCAAAAGCTACACTGAATATGCTGATAAGCTTGTATTCAAAAGAGTATACAAACACCCATTTCTGTGCCCTGGCGCCTGGACTCATCGATACAAAAATGCAGGATTACATTTACGATTTGCCCGAAGAAAAAGAATATCCGGCAGTAAAAAAACTGAAACAGGCCAAAGGAACCGACCAGATGCCCGGACCCGAAAAAGCCGCAGAAATTGTAGCCGCCGGAATTGAGAAGGCAAAAAAATCCGATAGCGGTAGTTTTCTCGATGTGCGGAAAATGTAGAAATTTTCGCACTGTTTCATTTCATCCCCGAATCGGTTTCTTGTAGAAATATTACGCGTTTGTTCCAGATAATCTACAATCTGAAAATATTGGTTCAAAAAAAATCCGGGTTAATTATTTTAGTATTTTGTTGTAAGTGAATGCGTTGGTTTTGTTTTCACTTTTGAGCTTAAATTATTTTTTATCTGGTACAGAAATGGTGCAGGTATGTTCAAAATGAATTTTAGTAAAAAATAGCAAAACAAATAGAAAGTATGAAACCGTTATCAAAAGAAATTGTAAAAAGAAATGTGATTGACCAGTTAACCTGGAATGACTCTGTAGATGCCAGCAATATCCAGGTGCAAGTGGAAGACGATAAAGTAATTTTAAAAGGAACCGTTCAAAGTTACAGCAGTAAAATTGAGGCTGCACGCGAAACCATGCTGGTGGCACGCAATTACGATATCGACAATCAGTTAAAAGTTGAATTTTCGCCGGAAGGACCTCGCCTTACTGATAACGAGATTACCGAAAACATTCAGAATATTTTGAAATGGAACGATAGTGTCAACCCGTTGAATATCAGAGTTGATGTTGAAGGAGGTAGTGTTACACTTTCCGGTTCGGTTTCCCGTTCACGTGAAAAAAAGAAAGTTGAGGATATCGTCAATTCGGCAAAAGGAGTGGTAGATGTAAAAAATGAAATCAAGATAAAACCTATGGCTGTCCGGTCCGATGAAGACATTGAAAAAGATATTGAAAGGGCCTTTGAAAGAAATCCGCTTATTGAAAGCGACAATGTTTTTGTAGAGGTAAAAAAAGGCGTTGTGCATTTGTCAGGGGCGGTAGCCAATGAACCCATTCTGAATGAAATTCATGAAAAAGCTTTTTATACAAATGGGGTAGTGGATGTAGTAAATGAAATTGCCATCGGTTAAAACTGATAACTCACTCCTGAGAATTCCCGGAAAATTTCTTGCCGCTAAAATTCAGGAAGCATAAAAAAGCTTTGCCGGAGCAGAACGAAAATGTTTTATTCCTGGCAAAGCTTAAATAATCACTTATACCGTCTTAAAAAAACTATGGGTTATTGTTTTCTGTAAGGCCCTGTTTTGGTAAATTTATTGTAGTTGTCTTTTACTGAATTTACTTCGTCACGTAAAAATTTTTCGATGTTTTTTACAGTTACTTCTTCGCCTCTCATTTCCAGGCGCTGGGTAGTAGTGCGGGCCATAGGCACAGCAATCCAAAGAATAATGTAGGCAAGTACTGCAGCGCCGGTTGTAATAAAACCAAGCACAACAAAAATTATACGCACTAAAACCGGGTCTTTGTCAAAGTAGGCTGCTATGCCTCCGCAAACACCGCCAAAAACTTTGCTTTCCGGATGCCGGTAAAGTTTTCTTTTAGGCCGTTTTTGGCCGGCTGGTTCTTCGTCAACAGTTTCTTCTTCAAAGTTTTGGGGAGTTCCCATGGTTTCAATCACCTCATTTACCCACTCCGGGGTAATTACATTTTTACCGTCGGTTGATTTTTGGGAAAATATTTCGGCCATTCGGGCTTCAATATCTGCTGTAATTTCTTTTCCGTCTTCTCCGTTTCCGAAGTAGTGTTTTAAATTTACAAGGTATTTTTGAAGTGTTTCGTAAGCATCTTCTTCAATATGAAATACCCTGCCGCTCAAATTAATTGTGAATGTCTTTTTCATTGTTATATTGTTTTAAGTATTATCAGTTTTTTATGCTCTCAGTTTCTTCACTTTTCCTACCGATTCGGTGAGCTCGTTCCATGAACCTTCGAGTTCTTTCAGGAATTTTCGCCCGGTGTCGGTCAGTTCGTAATATTTTCGGGGCGGTCCCTGGGTCGATTCTTCCCACCGGTAGGCAAGCAATCCGTCGTTTTTCAACCGTGTCAGCAGCGGATAAAGTGTTCCTTCCACCACTATCATTTTTGCTTCCTTCAATCCACCGATGATATTGCTGGCATAGAGAGGTTCGTCGCTTAAGACCAGGAGAATACAATATTCCAGTACTCCTTTCCTCATCTGTGCTTTTGCATTTTCTATTTTCATTTTTATGTTTTTTAAATTGTTTCTGGGTTCACCACTTTTTGGTGAACGTATTTTCTTTGATTTGCAGGATGTTCAATCGTCAGTTTTCACTGATTTAAGTAGACAGGCGAACCGTATCTACGCTTATTTCCAAACATTCTCGGCTGTCATCCAGGCTTCCATTTTCAATGGTTCCTCTTTTTCAGCATTTACTTTGAACGTTTTTTCGTTCAGCATCCAATCTTCCAGTTCAAGCGGGCATTCATTTTCTTCTTCAATTTCGATAAATGTTCCGAAGTTGTCAGCTTCAGTCATCCATTTTTCAACTTCAAGCATTTCTTCGCTTTCTTCAGCCAGGTAAGCTGCAAATGCTGCGTTGGCTGCGACATTCGTATTTACTGTTTTGTAATTTTCAACAGTAAGACCGGCATACATATGACCGGTTTCGTGGCTGGCCCACAAGTGGGTTTTCCATAAACCCTGGGCTCCAGCTGCGGCGCTGATTATAATCAGGCTTGCTGCAATTACTACTGATTTCAAAGTTGTGCTCTTTTTTTCGTTTTTTTTGTTTGTTGCAAAATTTGTTTTCATGACTTTTTCCTCCTGCTTTTTTGTTTTTTATTTTTTGTTTCAGTTTTAAGACGTTCGTTTTTTTCTTTCGTTACACTTTATATAGAACTTTTTTTAAACTGCTACTTTTGTTTGCCTTGTTATTTGCTATACAAATATAAGTATAAAAAAAGGAACTATGCAATACAAAGTACTATTATTTTTCATAAAATTTTTATGGATGTTGATTAAGTATCAATAATTCAATGCATTATATAGTTAATTTTTTTTGTTTTTTATGAGATTTTTTTACGGGTAATCGGATTTTATTGAAAATCGTCTGATTTTCTTTTAAAAATCACTGAAAAAATGAGCAGGATTTTTCTCATAAATTCAAAAAATACCTTTCACTTTCAAAAAATGTATCTGTTTGTTGATGTAGAAATTTTACGCAATTGTTCTAAAAATCAACAAACACCAAAGGTTAAAATTGTTTTATCCGGACTTGCTGTTTTCTATCTAATTTGTTGTGATTTAGTCTGTTGTTTGTGTATATCCGGTTTATTTTGCTGAAAACTGTTATTTGGTGTGATTCTGGAATAAGTAAATACATATAATTCAAAACAATAAAATGTATCAGTATGCCTGTTCACAATAAAGAAATAACAGATAAATTAAATGAAGTTGCTGATTTACTGGATTTAAAAGGAGAGAATGAATTCAGGGTGCGGGCATACCGGAATGCAGTACGCACAATTTCCGGTTTGTCGAAAAGTGTTGCCGAAATGGAAGATAACGATGAAAACATTTCTTCGTTGCCCGATATTGGCGATAGCATGGTTGAAAAAATTGAGGAAATTGTTGAAACGGGAAACCTGAAGCAGCTTGAAAAATTGAAAAAAGAAATTCCTTCGTCCCTGGTTGAAATCATGAAACTCGAACAGATGGGCCCCGAACGTACCAAAATTCTTTATGAAGAACTGGATATCGATTCCATCAGCGATTTAAAAAAGGCGGTGGAAGACGGAAAAGTGGAAGAATTGAAAGGATTTGGAAAAAAAACAGCCGACAATATTAAACGTGAAATAAAGGAATATTCTCAAAAAGGCGGTTCAAAACGCATAAAACGCAGCGAGGCAGAAGAAGAAATACAACCGCTAATTAAATACCTGGAAGATAAAATGGACGATGTGACCATTGCCGGCAGTTTCCGGCGCAAAAAGGAAACAGTGGGCGACATCGACATTCTGGCTACCAGCGACGATGTAGAAAATGCTATGAAGGCTTTCACTGAATTTGATGAGGTTGATCGGGTGTTGGCGCATGGCGAAAAAAAATCGTCGGTAAAACTGCGTACCGGCTTGCAGGTGGATTTGCGCATTGTTGAAAAAAATGAATTTGGAGCTGCCCTCCTTTATTTTACAGGCTCAAAAGAACACAGCGTAGCGTTACGTAAAACAGGGCAGGAAAAAGATTTGAAAGTAAATGAATACGGTGTGTTTTCAGGCAAGAAAAAGCTGGCCGCCAAAACCGAAGAAAAAATGTACAAAGCGCTCGGCCTTCACTACATCGAACCGGAACTGCGCGAAGACAAAGGCGAATTTGAAGCAGCGCGAAACAATAATCTTCCAAAACTAATTGAGATGGATGACATTAAAGGCGATTTGCAAACCCACTCAAAAGCCAGCGATGGAAAATATACGATAGAAGAGATGGTGGAAGCTGCACTGGATTTTGGCTACGAATATTATGCAGTAACCGACCACTCAAAAAAAGTTTCCATGGCCAACGGCCTGGATGAAAAACGGCTGGCAGAGCAAATAGAGCAGATCGATGAACTGAATGGAAAGATGAAAAAGATTAAAATCCTCAAATCGGTTGAAGTGGATATTCTGGAAGATGGATCGCTCGATTTACCGGATGATATTTTGAAAGAACTCGATATTGTAATTTGCTCCATTCATTACAATATGAATTTGTCGAAAAAGAAACAGACCCGCCGGATTTTGAAGGCGATGGAAAACCCCAATTTCAATATTCTGGCGCATCCTACCGGTAGAAGGATAAACGAGCGGAGCCCGTATGATTTGGACATGGAAGAAATTATGAAGGAAGCAAAAGACATGGGCTGCTTTCTGGAAATTAATGCCAATCCTGACCGGCTCGATTTGGACGATGACAATGCCCGGATGGCAAAGGAAATCGGATTGAAACTTTCCATTTCAACCGATGCCCACTCTGTCGACAATCTAAATTTTATGAAATACGGTGTGGCGCAGGCCCGCCGCGGCTGGCTCGAAAAAGATGATGTGCTGAACACCCGCCCGTGGAAAGACTTAAAAAAACTGCTGAAACGATAAATTGCAGATTATGGCTAAAAATCCTTACATAAAAACGCCTTTCCCCGATTTTGAAAATAGCGGAGATATGAGCAAAAAATCCGCAAAAAAAGAAATTGAAGAACTTCGCGACGCAATTGAACACCATAATTATTTGTATTATATTAAAAATTCTCCCAAAATCAGCGACAGCAAATACGATGAATTATTTCACAGGTTAGAAGAGTTGGAAAAGGAATTTCCGGATTTTAAATCGGATGTTTCACCTACCCAAAAAGTGGGTGCGCCGCCGGTTGATGAGCTCAAAAAGAAACAACACTCATC
>DATFJO010000467.1:0-9511 GCA_035269145.1 Tangfeifania sp.
TAAAGGAACAAAGTTTAGTATATTGTTACCTAAAATAAATAAATGACATGGAACAGAAAACAAAATTACTATTGGCTGAAGACGATGAGAACCTGGGGTTATTATTGAAAGAATACCTTGTTGCCAAAGGTTTTGAAGCCGATCTTTACCCCGATGGTGAAGCGGCCTATAAAGGTTTTATGAAGGAGCATTACGATATTTGTGTGCTTGATATTATGATGCCTAAGAAAGACGGATTTTCGCTGGCAAAAGATATTCGCATTGTCAATGCCGATATTCCCATTATTTTTCTGACAGCCAAAAACCTGAAAGACGATGTAATTGAAGGGTTTAAAATGGGGGCCGACGATTACATTACCAAACCTTTCAGCATGGAAGAACTGATTTTCAGGATTGAAGCCATTTTGCGCAGAACAACCCAGGAATCACAGTCTGCCACACAGCCGGTGTTTACTCTGGGTAAATATACTTTCGATACCCGCAAACAAACACTCACCGATGGCGAAAAAACAGTGAAACTTACCACCAAAGAATCGGATTTGCTGAAATTGTTGTGCCAGAATGCCAACAAAGTGCTGGAGCGGAATTATGCGCTGAAATCCATCTGGATTGACGACAATTATTTCAATGCACGAAGTATGGATGTTTACATTACCAAGTTGCGTAAACACCTGAAAGATGAACCTTCAGTTGAGATTATCAATGTGCATGGCAAAGGGTATAAACTTATCATGTAAATGAATTTTGGGGAGTCGGACTTTCCTAAGTCCGACACCACCAATCGGAGTTAGAACCTCCGATTCCTTAATCCATCTTTAGCACAGCGAGGAAAGCATTTTGGGGAACTTCTACATTGCCCACCTGTTTCATGCGTTTCTTTCCTTTTTTCTGTTTTTCCAGCAGTTTTCGTTTTCGGGTTATATCGCCACCGTAACATTTCGCAGTCACATCTTTTCGCATGGCTTTCACTGTTTCGCGGGCAATAATTTTTGCACCGGTAGCTGCCTGTATGGCAATATCGAACTGCTGGCGCGGAATCAGTTCTTTTAGTTTTTCGCACATTTTACGGCCAAACGGATAGGCATTATCTGCATGAATTAAAGTAGAAAGTGCATCCACCATTTCACCATTCAGTAAAATATCGAGGCGCACCAGTTTGGCTTCCCTGTATCCGCTCACATAATAGTCGAACGAGGCGTAACCGCGAGAAATACTTTTCAGTTTATCGTAAAAATCGAATACAATTTCACCAAGCGGAATATTGAATGTGAGCTCCGCACGCTCCGAAGTCAGGTAATTCTGGCTAACCAGCTCTCCGCGTTTATCGAGGCAAAGATTCATTACATTGCCGATAAATTCCGAGGCTGTAATTATACTTGCCCTTATGTAGGGCTCTTCGATAAATTCAACGGAAGTTGACGATGGCATTCCTGAGGGGTTGTATACTTTCAAGGTAGAACCATCAGTTAAATGGGCAAGGTACGATACGTTGGGAACGGTGGTAATCACATTCATATCGAATTCGCGTTCGAGGCGTTCCTGAATAATTTCCATGTGTAGCAAGCCCAGAAAACCGCACCGGAAACCAAACCCGAGCGCTGCCGATGATTCGGGTTCGAAGGTGAGCGAGGCGTCGTTCAGTTGCAGTTTGTCCATTGCATTGCGCAGGTCTTCGTAGTCGTCTGCGTCGATGGGATAAATACCTGCAAAAACCATAGGTTTCACCTCCTCGAAACCGGCGATGGTTTTTTCGCATGGATTTTCAACATGCGTAATTGTATCTCCTACTTTTACCTCTTTTGCGGTTTTTATTCCTGAAATAATATAGCCAACATCTCCGGCTGAAAGCACATTGCGCGGCTTTAGGCCTAATTGCAATATGCCAATTTCGTCGGCATTATATTCCTGGCCGGTATTCACAAATTTCACGAGGTCTTTTTGTTTGATTTGCCCGTTAAAAATTTTGAAATAGGCAATAATTCCTCTGTAAGAATTAAAAACCGAGTCAAAAATCAAAGCCTGCAGCGGCGCATTGGGATCGCCTTTTGGCGGTGGTACTTTTTCAATTATTCTTTCAAGAATTTTTTCGGCCCCCATTCCTGTTTTTCCGCTGGCATGAATAATATCTTCGCGGTTGCACCCAATTAAATCGATTATCTGGTCTTCCACTACTTCGGGAATTGCATTCGGAAGATCCATTTTGTTCAGAATCGGAATAATTTCCAGGTCGTGTTCAATGGCGAGGTAGAGGTTCGAAATGGTTTGCGCCTGAATTCCCTGTGTGGCATCGATAATCAGCAGCGCACCTTCGCAGGCTTTTATTGAGCGGGAAACTTCATACGAAAAATCAACATGCCCGGGCGTATCTATAAGATTCAGTTTGTATTCTTCGCCATTGTGGACATGAACCATTTGAATGGCATGACTTTTAATGGTGATACCTCTTTCCTGTTCCAGTTCCATATTGTCGAGCACCTGGTCGCGCATTTCCCGGTCGCCAATGGTTTTTGTATGAACCAACATGCGGTCGGCCAGCGTGCTTTTCCCGTGATCGATGTGCGCGATAATGCAAAAATTACGAATCTTATCCATATATTCTGTTTCCTTTTTCTCTGTTTCCGGGTCATTTTTATGACCTCTGCAAAGATATTCATTTTTTGATATCTGAAATTGAAATAAGTTCTTTCAGCAGAGGCTTCTTAATGAATTAATTTTAGAAGCTGCCCCACAAGTTTCCGGCTTTTTGACCAGGCCTCCGGCCATTCACTTTCGCGTGGCCCGGCAACATTCAGTGTTTTGATAGAATGGGTGACCAACCACCCGGTAATGCTGCTGATTTTCATTGAATTGTCTGCGGGGTCAGGGTGAACCAGAATAACGGGTTTGTTCTTTTTCTTTGCAACCTGATAAGTTAACATTGTGCCTCCTGAAATATTTTCAGGTGCAATTATTAGGGTGCCGTCTGCTTCTTCAACATTTTTTATGGTTCGTGCACTGTATTCTTTTTCTTTGGTTTCCTGAAGCGGGTATTTTTTATCAATGGCTCCGTCCTCGGCCAGCCGTCCTTTTGGGCACCATCCGCCGCAGGGAAATGAATAATCGAAGCAGGCATCTAATGCTCCGCGATCGACCCCGGTTTGTCCTCCGCTTATTATTTTTTGGCACACTATTTGTGTTTTATTAGCAGACATGAAAACAGTTAAATAAAGAAAATAAATTTGATCTTCAAACATTACATGCACAGAACGTAATTTGCTGTTTTTTCATAAGTTTGGTTTAGTTAGGTTTAGTTTTGATCCCGGGGTGATGACCCCGGGATTTTTCTTTTTATGAAATCCACTTCTTCTTTCGTGTGAAAATAGAATGAGATATTAATCACATTTTGCAGTGTGCTTTTTATTCTATACTTCTTTATTTTTGAAATATTCAATTTCTCCGGTCTGTGCTTTGTTTTTTACTTTATCGATAAGAGCCATTCTTTCATTTTCTGATAATTTGCTGAACGAACGCGCCAAAGCAATTTTTTCGCGCATGTAGGTGGCGTTTTCATTCCCTGAAATAATGACAGACACAGGAAGCGACCAAACAAAATACATTGCTTCTTTAATGCTCATGTAGTTGGGAATAACCGGATCGCTGCTTGTCCAGCCAGCTTTCTCTTTTTTGGCGAAAAATCTTCCGTCGGCCAGGGTTTTCATGGCCATAATTCCCATGTTACGGTCGAGCGCTTTGGACATTACATTTTTTGTAAAACTGAAATACGACTGGTCGAGCACATTTACCGGCATCAGCACGCCATCCATCATATTATTTTCTTCAGTTTGTTCCAGCATTCGGGTGTGCGCAAATGGATTCTGGTGCCCGGTAAACCCGATGTATTTAATTTTTCCGTCCTGTTTGGCTTTCTGTAAGAATTCCAGTACCCCGTTTTCAACCCGGTTGTCAACATCCTGCGGAGTACGGATGGAATGCACCTGGTACAAATCAATCTGATCAACTTTTAGCCTGCGTAGCGAACCTTCCAGGTGCTCCTGAACGGTTTTCGCATCGCGTCCTGTACTTTTCGTCATCAAAAAAATTAAATCACGGTATTTTGGAGTTAGGTATTTCCCGTAACGTTCTTCGCTCACGCCGCTGGAATAACTTTCAGCCGTGTCGTAAAAACGCACTCCACCTTCGAGCGAAGCTTCGATAACTTCCTGCGCATCGCGTTCAGTGGTCCAGCCAACATGATATCCGCCTGTGCCAAGCATTGTAACATACTCGCCTGTGCGGCCAAATTTACGTTTTGGTAAAACTTCGCCCAAACGGTCACTTGTTTTTTCTTCACTGTAAGCAGAATGATTAAGGGATAAGCCGGCAGTAATTCCGGCCAGCGATTTTAGAAATGTTCGCCTGTTTGCCATGATGATTTTTATTTATTTGTTTATATGTACCTCTTTCAGAGTGAAAAAGTTTAAATTCTTTTATAAAATTAACTTGTACGTACAAGTTAAAAGATTAAATTTGCAGTGAAAATGATGAATCAGGCTGAGCCAAAATACCGTCGTATTAAGAATTACCTGAAGGAACAAATCCAGCAGGGAAGTTATAATCCGGGAGAATTTTTGCCTTCGGAAAACGATTTGTGCCGGCGATTTTCCATTACCCGGACAACTGCCCGGAAAGCTTTGGATGAGTTGATTAAAGAAGGTTTTATCGAGCGGATTCATGGCAAGGGGAGCCGCGTGAAAGAACGAAGGAATACGCTGGGTTTGCTGAATGTGAAAGGATTTTCGGAAGCTGTGGGAGAGGGTGTGAAAACTGTTTTTCTTCAGAATCCGCACGTTGCAGAGTGGAGCGATGAAATTGTTTTTCCGGTTGCTGAAAAAGACAAAAATGCATCGTGTATTTATTTCGAAAGATTGCGTTTTGTGGCTGAAACACCCGTAATGTTCGAAAAAAACTGGTTTCCCGGAATTGTTTTGCCGGGATTTCCGGGGTTGAAATTTGTAGATGGTTCATTTTTTAAAACCTTAAGCCAGCTTTATTTTATCGAGATTGTTGGTTCATCCCAGGAAATCAGGGCTGAATTTGCCAGCGAAAAGCATGCACAGCTTTTTGGAATTAAAAAAGGAGATCCGCTGCTTCATATTTCCATAAGGTTTTCTACATCGAACCCGGAGTTGACCATATACAGCGAGCTTTACTGCGACACTTCTGCCTATCCGGTTGGAAACAGTTATTATTTGTAAAAGTGTTTAAATAAATACATTGAGATGAGAAAAATACTTGTTTGTATCATTCTTTCTTTTGCGGTTTTTTCAGCCGTAAATGCCCAGACAAAATCAGTGCAAATCTCTCCGGTGCTTACCGAAGCGAATCCTGAAAGTGTAGGAATGTCCTCAGAGCGAATCGCGCGAATCGATAAAATGTGCGAAGAAGCCGTGGCAGCCGGAGATCTTCCCGGAATTGTTTCGCTCATAGCCCGTGATGGCAAAATTGTTCACTGGAAAGCCTACGGAATGGCGGACAACCAGAAAGGCAGGCAACTCAACCGGGATGATATTTTCCGTATTGCGTCGCAAACAAAGGCCATTACATCCACGGCGGTGATGATGCTGTGGGAGCAGGGGAAGTTTCGGTTAGATGATCCCATTTCAAAATACATCCCTGAATTCAAAAATCCTCAGGTTTTAAACTCATTTAAATACAGTGATACAACATGGACCGGGAGGCCGGCTAACAATGAAATCACAATTCGTC
This sequence comes from Tangfeifania sp., assembly GCA_035269145.1. Lineage (GTDB taxonomy): Bacteria > Bacteroidota > Bacteroidia > Bacteroidales > Prolixibacteraceae > Tangfeifania. The sequence continues at coordinate 5,746 of DATFJO010000467.1, forward strand.
ATCTGCTTACTCATACTTCCGGAATCGGTTACGGAGTAATTGACGGAGACGAACGCATGAAAATGATTTATCAGAAAGCCGGTGTGACCGATCTTTTCACTACGGAAAATATTACCATTGAAGAGAGTGTGAAAAAACTGGCAAAACTGCCGCTTCACCATCACCCGGGCGAAAAATACACCTACAGCGAAGGACTGGATGTTCTGGATTATTTTGTTGAGATTATTTCGGGAATGCCGTTCGACGAGTTTCTGAAAACACATATTTTCGACCCGCTGGGGATGAACGATACCCGTTTCTATTTGCCGGAAAGTAAGGCTGATCGCCTTGTTGCCGTTCAGCATAAAACAGATGACGGGTGGGAAAAATATCCGGTTACTTTTTACGATACTGACTATCCCGTTAAAGGAGCGAAAGCCTTTTTCTCGGGTGGTGCCGGGCTTTCGGGTACAGCAAAAGATTATGCCACGTTTTTGCAAATGTACCTGAACGGTGGTGAATACAACGGCGTTCGCCTGTTAAGCCGAACAACCGTGAGAACGATTATGGGAAATCATACAAATGGATTATTCAACGGCCCTGAAGAATATTACGGACTGGCATTTGGAGTTGTTACTTCCGACGGCGTGCTAAAAGGCGGAATGGGAAGCGAAGGCACTTTTGACTGGGGTGGTTATTTCAACACCCAGTATTTTGCCGACCCGGCTGAGAATGTCATCGGCATCATAATGAAACAAACACAAGGGCCGGTGAATGACCAGACGGGCTGGAAATTCCGCCAGATGGTTTTTTCAGCAATTGATGATTGATAAAATATAACATTTTGAAATATCAGGAATACAGAACCAAACACTTCGGTCTCCGGTCTTCTGTCTTCCGTCTAATCTTTAAAAAAATGAACAAAGTAAAAGAACTCGCAAAAATGATTGACCACTCCATTCTTCATCCCACAATGACTGATGAAGATTTGAAACGGGAGTGCGAAGTTGCCAAAACCTACGATGTGGCTTCTGTTTGTGTGAAACCCTATGCCGTTAAACAGGCGGTTGAAATGCTAAAAGGAACCGATGTTTATGTAGGTTGCGTAATTGGTTTTCCGGCAGGAAATTCTGCAATACCGGTAAAGGTTTTTGAAACCGAAAATGCCTGCAACGATGGGGCCGTTGAAATTGATATGGTTATCAACATTGGTAAAGCGCTGCAGGGCGACTGGAATTACATTGAAGAAGAAATTGGTGCTGTTACCCAAAAATGTCATGAAAGTGGTGCTATCGTAAAAGTGATTTTCGAAACCGACTATGTAACCAAAAAAGAAGACATCGTAAAACTGTGTAAAATCTGCACAAAAGCGGGTGCCGATTATGTGAAAACATCCTCCGGGTTTGGCTTTGTAAAAGGCGGTGATGGCAAATACTCATACACCGGTGCCACCATTCCGAACCTGAAACTGATGAAAGAAAGCGTTGGGCCGAAAGTGAAGGTGAAAGCTGCCGGTGGCGTTCGTTCACTCGATGGTTTACTGGCTGTGCAGGAAGCCGGTTGCTCGAGGTGCGGAGCTACTGCAACCGTAAAAATCCTTGAAGATGCAAAAGCACGGTTTAAATAAATGCGCTTCCAAACATATTAAGCAGATGAAGTTGGTTTTTTTAATTTTATGTGGGTGAGCATTATTCCTGCAAAAACCACTGTTAGCCCGATTATGTCCATAATTGTGAGGGTGTCGCCAAAGGCAATCCATGCCATCAGCATGGTAACCGGAGGGCCAAAATAAAACAGGCTGGCAACCCGGGTGGCATCCATCCGTTCAATTAAACGCCACATAAAAGCATAAGCGGCCAGCGATACGCCAACTGTCAGCCATAGCATGGTGTAGATAAATTCAGGCTCCCACCGGGTTTCCAATTTCTCCCAAAAAATGGCGGGGATTGCCAGTGCTGCTGCAGTAGCAAGGCTCTGGTAGAAAAGTGTTTGATCCAATGGCAAATGGTAGTTTGTATCCATGATATCCATTTTCCGTTGAATTAATGTGGCTACGGTAATGGCAATTACTGATCCCAAAGGTATCAGATAACCGAAAACTGATTCCGGGGCATTAAAATCAATCCTGTAAAACACGGTCAGCGCCACTCCTCCAAAGCCGATTAGCAGGCCCAGCCAGCGGTGAACAGGAGTTGGCTCTCCGGTTACAGGACCTGAAAATGCGCCGGTGGCCAACGGCTGCAGCGCCACAACCAGCGCAACAATCCCGGCAGGAACATCCTGCTCTAATGACAGAAGCACACAACTCAGCCATACACCATGCGCCAGAAAACCTACCAGCATGTTGTAACCCATTACAGGCCAGCTAATTCTTTTAAAGCGTTTTTTTATCAGAAGGTAAAAAAAGATAAGAACGCTGAGGGCAAGGTAACGCCAGAATACCAGGGTGAATGGCCCGGTGTAAGGCAATCCGTATTCTGCTCCAATAAATCCTGAGTTCCAGAGAAGCACAAACCCAACGGCCAGTATCAGCGTTTTTTTTCGCATGGATTTATTGATTTTCATATAATTGCCCGTCGGTTTTTACTGAAAAAATTGAACCCGGATTTTTAAAATGAAACAATGCATGATTGTCATTGTTTCAAAAGTTTCTTTCCGGCTACCTTCAATCACAAAGGTAAAGGATGGAATTAAAATTCTAACCCGAATAATTCAAGAATTATTCCTGTCTCCGACAGCGACCAAGATTCAGTAAAACTTTTTTCAAAAGTTAAACTTCATCTAAGTCGGAATTAACCTGCATTTCATTCATTACAAACAAAGTTTATGAATAATGCAGGCTAAAAGGATTCGGATTATGCCATAAGCAAGTTAGCTAATTTGATATTTTCACCTGCATTATAAATGCAGAAAATCGTTAATTTTGACCGCCAAAAAATTCAAAACCATGAAACAGATTACTTGCGCAATACTTCTTCTCGCTTTTATACTTTCCGGTTGCCGGGCAGATCAAAAATCGACCCTTGTTCGCTTTGCTACATTCAATACAGCCTTGTACCGAAGTGAAGCAGGCCAGCTTCAAAAAGACCTTGAAGCGGGCAACGATGACCAAATTAAAATCATTGCCGAAATCATTCAGCGGAAACGACCCGATGTGCTGGCGCTGCAGGAGTTCGATTTTGATGAGGAAGGCAAAAACCTGAAATTGTTCCAGGAGAATTACCTCGGCAAACCGTTCAACGGCTCCCATCCCATTCAATATCCTTATGTGATGGCATTCCGTTCCAACACCGGCATTCAAACCGGACTGGACCTGAACAACGACGGGGAAACCGATACGCCCGATGATGCTTTTGGTTATGGTGTGTACCCGGGGCAATATGCATTTGCCATTTTGTCGAAATATCCACTTGTAGCCGACAGTCTCACCACTTTCCGGAAGTTTTTGTGGAAAGACATGCCGGGCGCTCATTTGCCGGTGGATGAAGACAGCAGTATGTGGTATGCGGAAGCGGTGCTGGATACCTTCCGGCTTTCGAGCAAAAACCATGTGGACATTCCCGTAACCATCGACGACAAAACAATTCATGTACTGATGGGCCATCCCACACCACCGGGATTCGATGGGGAAGAAGACCGCAACGGCAAACGCAACCACGATGAGATCCGGCTTTTTGCAGATTATATTTCGCCTGAAAAAGGAGATTATCTGTACAATGACCAGGGCGAACCCGCTTCGCTGACACCAAACAGCTCTTTTGTGATTATGGGTGATATGAATGCCGAC
>DATFJO010000468.1:0-4458 GCA_035269145.1 Tangfeifania sp.
TCAAGGCCATTTACCACACGAAGAATAGCTTCATGGGCATTTTTTAAAATTTCATAATGGCGGGCGTTGGTAACAATTATATCCTGTTCTTCAACAGCTTCAATGTTCACCGAATGAATCATGTAATCTATTAATTCATCGAGGTTTTCCTTTTGTTTTGCAGCAATAAAAACCATCTTTTCATTGTCGGCTAAATCCAGCATCTCCAGGTTTTGAATTGTATCGCGTTTGCCGGTATCGATTTTATTGGCGACGATGATCAATGTCTGAGCGCTGGTAATTCGCTTACGAATTTTTCGGATTCGTTCCTGAACAATAGGGTAGGGGTTTTCGGTATCCACTACCAGCAAAACTACAGTCGCCTGGTCCAGTTTGCTGTAAGTTCTTTCAATTCCAAGGCTTTCAATATGATCAACGGTTTCACGAATTCCCGCGGTATCGAAAAAGCGGAAAGCCGTTCCGTGAATGTTTACCACATCTTCAATCACGTCGCGGGTGGTGCCGTGAATCTCGGAAACAATGGCCCTGTCTTCGTTGAGCAGCGCATTCAGCAACGTTGATTTGCCCACATTGGTTTCGCCGACTATAGCTACCGGAATTCCGTTTTTAATGGCGTTTCCCAGTTGAAAGGAATCCTTTAATTTTCGCAGCAACTTTTCAATTCGCTCCGTAAGATTTTGCAATTCGGTACGGTCGGCAAACTCCACGTCTTCCTCGGCAAAATCGAGCTCCAGTTCAACCATAGCAGTAAAATGAAGGAGTTGGTCGCGCAGTTCGCCAATTTCTTTTGAAAAGCCACCCCGCATTTGGTTCAGCGCCAGTTTATGGGCAGCCGCACTCGAGGAGGCAATCACATCGGCCACAGCTTCTGCCTGCGACAAATCCATTTTTCCGTTTAAAAAAGCGCGCTGGGTAAATTCACCGGGACGTGCCAGCCGTGCACCGTTTTCTATTAGAATTTCGAGTATTTTTTGCTGAATGTAAACCGAACCGTGACACGATATTTCCACAATGTCTTCACCGGAAAAAGAATGGGGAGCACGAAACAACGCAATTACCACTTCATCAACAACTTCTTTATCAAACACAATTTGGCCAAAATGAAGCGTGTTGGCCTTTTGATTAGCCAGTAATTTTTCTTTTTTCGGACTTCTGAAAATTTTATCAGCAATGGAAATGGCTTCCCCGCCTGACAAACGAATAACGGCAATAGCACCCATTCCGGGCGAAGTTGAAATAGCGCATATCGTGGACTGGTCGAGCATAATCTGTAATTTTTTGCAAAGATAACTCAATTAATTTGATTAGTTTTAAGGGAAAAACACGACAATTTTTATGGAAACATTGATAAAAGAAGCAGCTAAATTTATAAAAGATTCCAAATTTACCATGGCTTTTACCGGAGCCGGAATTTCGGTAGAAAGCGGGATTCCGCCGTTTAGAGGAAAACACGGACTTTGGAACCGTTACAATCCGGAGGTGCTCGATTTGGCTTTTTATCTTGAAGATCCGGCCAATTGCTGGGGGTATATTCGTGAAATATTTTACGATTTTTTTGCCGATGCCAAGCCGAATGATGCACACCTTGTTTTGGCAGAAATGGAAAAGAAGGGGTTGTTGCAGGCAACTGTAACACAAAATATTGACAACCTGCACCAGGAAGCCGGCAGTAAAACGGTGCATGAATTTCACGGAAATTCAAAAAAACTGAAATGCATGAAATGTGGAAAAATATTTCATGCAAAAGATATCGATTTCAAAAATATTCCTCCCAAATGCGATGAAGACGATGAAGTGTTGAAACCTGATTTTATTTTCTTTGGCGAAGGAATTCCGCGAAAAGCCTATGAAGATTCGTTTGCCGATGCCGAAAAAACAGAAGTTTGCATCATTGTTGGCTCTACCGGCGAAGTTACACCGGCTTCGTTTGTTCCGCGGACCGCCAAACAAAACGGGGCTACCATTATTGAAATCAATCCGCAGGAATCTATGTTCACCAATTATATTACTGATATTCACCTGAAGGGAAAAGCGAGTGACGTGCTGAATGCGCTGGGGAAAGAGTTATTTTGAAAGCTTTTCTATCCGGGGTTCAGAATTTTTTTCAACTTCATTTTTATGTGTCTTTTTCTGATGGAACTCAGTTCATCGATAATGCCGTTAACTTCAAAATTCGTGTCGCCATAGCGCCGGATCAACCTTTTCCAATTGCCTTTCCAGGTAAAATTATGCCTTAAATCGGTGGAGGTGATTACTCTTTTTTTTAATATTGGAATGCCCCGGGCAATGGTTTCTGCATACAGTTTGGTGGGAACATTTACCGGTTTTCCTTTTTTGTATTTCAGTGAATATTCTTTACTGTTCAGGTAGGCTTTGCAGGTTAATTCTTTGCGAATCAGGAATTGCGTGAGCCCAATTTCCCAGTTGGTTATGATTTTCTTTTTTAAACGGCTTGTATTTTTTTCGGTGAATAGTTCTTCAATATTTATATGACTGAAAAATTCAGGAAGCAATTCAATTGCTTTTTTGTTGAAAACAATAAAATGGCTTTGAAGATGGTAGTTATTTTGATGGGTTGAGTACGTTGGTTTTTGGTAAGAATCAACAAGTCCCCAAAAATCAACCTGCTGATTTTCGCCCCAGTCAAACAAAAATTTCAACCTGCCAAAAACAACATTCGAATCATTAATACAGGCAATTTGGTCGTAGTTATTGTGATCAATTTTTTGAAAACCCTTGTAAAACATACCAAAGTCGTAACCTTCATTTTCAACCCGCATCAACATAATATTAAGCGATTCAACTGTTTTGGCGTTTTCAATTTTTCGTGAATTTGTAATTAGCAGAATTTCTTCAAAATAGTTTTTCAGTTCTCTTAAATATACTAAAACGTAAACTGGAATATAATCTTCATCAAAAAAATGAGAAAAGATACAAATCTTATTTCCGGTAATACTGCCTGATTTTGTCATTTTTAAATCTGATGGTCATTGCTAATTATAATTTTCAAATATAATTCTTTCTGAACAATGAAAGGATATTCCCGGTTTTACCATCAGCAATTATTTATATTTGGAACCTTGACTATTGAAATTACATGAAAAAACGTAAATATTTTGAAAGCAGCCGTTCCGAAATGCTTCAGTTTATTGACAAGCGTCCGGTTAAAGCAATTGAATTTGGCTGCGGACAGGGCGAATTCCTGAAAAGTTTGCAGACAAAATACAACTGCGAAACCTGGGGAGTTGATATGGATGAACAATCAGTGAAAATTGCCGGGGAAAATGTTGACAACGTTTTGCATGGCGATGCTTACAAAAAGATTGAAGAGCTGCCGGAAAACTATTTCGATTATATTATCTGCAACGATTTTATTGAACACCTTTATTCACCCGAGCTATTTTTTAATAAGCTCAGAAAAAACCTTACTGATGATGCAGTTTTGATATGTTCCTTGCCAAACATCAGGTATTGGAGGCAATTTTTAAAATATTTTTTTCTGAAAGACTGGAAATACAGAGACAGCGGAATACTCGACCGTACCCACATGCGTTTTTTTACAAAAAAAAGCATGAAGCGGTCAATAAAAGAGTGGGGGTTTGAAATTGAAAAAATTAAGGGAATCAACCCTGTTAAAACCCCTTTCTTTTATTTTTTCAATTTGCTTACCCTAAATTTTATAGGTGATATGCGCTGCATGCAATACGGTTTTCGTGCGAGGTTGAATAGATCATAAAAGTTCTTGTATATGCAGATTCGCAAAAACCGGCTAAACTGCTATATTTGCGGGGTAATTATTAAATCCAGAGAAAATGAAATTACTTGAAGGAAAAACAGCAATTATTACCGGCGCTTCGCGAGGTATTGGAAAAGCCATTGCCGTAAGGTTTGCACAGGAAGGCTGCAATGTGGCATTTACCGACTTGTTTGAGAATGAAAACATGAAAAACACCGAAGCTGAACTTCAGAAGCTTGGAGTAAAGGCTAAAGGTTATGCTTCTGATGCCAGTAATTTTGAAGATACTGACAGAGTTGTAAACGAGATAGTTAAAGAATTCGGACAAATAGATGCCCTGGTAAACAATGCCGGAATTACAAAAGATACCCTGCTGATGCGCATGACCGAAGAACAGTGGGATGCTGTAATCAATGTAAATCTGAAGTCGGTTTTCAATTTTACAAAAGCTGCCCAGCGAACCATGCTAAAACAACGTTCAGGTTCCATTATTAATCTTAGTTCTGTGGTTGGCGTAAGCGGAAATGCCGGGCAAAGCAACTATTCAGCGTCCAAAGCCGGAATCATCGGGTTTACCAAGTCAGTTGCCCGCGAACTGGGTTCTCGCGGAGTTCGTTCCAATGCCATCGCACCCGGATTTATTATTACTGAAATGACAGGAAAAATCCCGGAAGATGCGCGCAAAGCCTGGGAAGCTTCCATTCCATTGAAACGCGGAGGAA
>DATFJO010000469.1:0-6057 GCA_035269145.1 Tangfeifania sp.
AAAGATGGGGAGAGCAACTAAAATAAGCACCAAAACACAAATCTCAAAACACAAATAAATCCCAATTTCTCAATTCCCTAAAGTTTGAAAAATTGAACATTGGAATTTATTTGTAGTTTGTTTTTTTGAAGACTGGATTTATTTCCTCAAAAAAAATCAGGCTGTTTTTGCCTCTTCCGACGGACAACCTTCGCGGTATTCTTTTATGATATCGATAACCTGTGTCGGAGCTACCCGCCCATACACTTTTTCACCCACCATCACCACGGGTGCGAGCCCGCAAGCTCCAACACACCGAAGACAGTTCAGCGAAAATTTTCCGTCGCCGGTTGATTCCCCCACTTCAACTTTCAACTGGCGTTTGAATTCACTCAAAACCTGTTCGGCACCCCTTACATAGCAGGCGGTACCCATGCAAATTGAAATCGGAAATTCGCCCATGGGAACCATGGTGAAAAAACTGTAAAAGGTAACAACTCCATACACTTTGGCAACCGAAGTTTTCAGCTCGCGGGCAATCACCTCCTGCACCTCAGCAGGAAGGTAACCCAGCTTATTTTGAACCTTGTGCAGCACGTTGATAAGTTCACCTTCTTTGTTGCCATAATCAGCGCAAACCTCTTGTATTTGTTGTATCGTATTTTCAGCAAGTTTTATTTTTGGCATTTTGTTATATTTTAATCAGATTCTCTCTTTTCTTTTTTCAATGACTGATGACCAATGTTCAATGACTCTTTTCAAGTCCTGTCAAAATATTCAGTATGCAGCAGATGATGCGCTTTTTCGCTCATCGGTTCACCCAGAAATTCTTCGTACAATTTAATGATATACGGATTTTGGTGCGATTTTCTGATTTTCTTTTTACTGTCTTCCTGATAAATTGCCTTTTGGCGTTTTTTCAGCACATCGGCATTTCCATGGTGGTATGGCTGGCCGCCACCTCCAATACATCCGCCGGGACAGCTCATAATTTCTATGGCATGGAATTCACTTTCGCCAGCTTTTACTTTTTCAAGAAGAGTTCGTGCATTCCCCAGTCCGTGTGCAATACCTATTTTAAGAGGAAATCCGTTGAAATCGATGGTTGCCTGTCGAATTCCTTCCATTCCGCGCAATTCATCAAAATCAACTTTGGGCAAATCTCTCTTTGTGTACATTTCATAAGCTGTACGAACAGCAGCTTCAATTACACCACCGGTTGTACCGAAAATTACGCCTGCACCGGTCGATTCGCCCAGCGGCTGGTCAAATTCTTCATCGGGTAACCTGGTAAAATTGATGTTGGCCAGTTTTATCAGCGATGCCAGCTCTCGTGTTGTTATGGCATAATCTACATCCGGATTGTCGTTCACTTTAAACTCATCGCGGCCACACTCATATTTTTTCGCCACACACGGCATAATGGAAACCACCACCAAATCTTCGCGTTTAATTTCCATCTGATCGGCAAAATACGTTTTGGCAATGCTGCCGAACATTTGCTGCGGAGAGCGTGCCGTAGACGGAACATCTTTCAGTTGCGGGAAATGATGTTCGAAAAATTTCACCCATGCCGGGCAGCAGGAAGTGAGTATAGGCAGTTGTACATCCTTATCGCCTTCCAGAAATTTCGACAAGCGGTTCAGCAGCTCCGTTCCTTCTTCCATAATGGTGAGGTCTGCAGCAAAATCGGTATCGAAAACACGGTCGAAACCCAGTCTTCGTAAAGCAGAAACCAGTTTGCCTGTTACAAGTGAGCCCGGTTCCATGCCGAACTCTTCACCCAGCGCAGCCCGCACCGCCGGAGCGGTTTGTACAATCACTGTTTTTGAAGGATCGGACAATGCCCGCACAACATGACTGGTTTGGTCAACTTCGGTTAAAGCTCCGGTTGGACAAACTGCCACACACTGGCCGCAATAAGTACAAACCGAGTGGTCGAGGTTCATTTCGAAAGCAGGTGAAACCACCGCCTCAAAACCACGGTTGATTGCTGAAAGTACTCCAACGGTTTGAACTTCGTTACACATCATTTCGCAGCGGCGGCACATGATGCACTTATCTATGTCGCGAATAATAGCCGGTGAAGTATCTTCGCGGTAAGTAGATTGCTCGCCCTGGTAGTGAATCTCCCTGATACCCAGGTGATGCGCCATATCCTGCAGCTCACAATTACCCGATTTTGCACAAATCAGGCAGTCGGCAGGATGATCAGAAAGAATAAGTTCAACCACTGTGCGGCGGGCATTAATTGCGCGAATCGAGTGTGAGTTGACAACCATGCCCTCAGCCACTTCAGTACAGCAGGCCGGTGCAAGATTTCTTCTTCCTTCAACTTCAACCACGCAAACACGGCAGCCTCCGGGCTTGTTTTCAATATTCAAATCATCGAGTTTCATGTGGCAAAGTGTCGGGATGTGTATCCCAATTCCTTTGGCCGCTTCCAAAACAGTAGTTCCTTTTTTAACTACCAGTGGTTTATTATCTATTGTTAATTGTACTGTATCCATTGTAAATCATTTTCAGAATTAGGAAAGTTTAATTGCATTGAACTTACATTTCTCGTAGCAGGCTCCACATTTTATACACAACGACTGATCGATGTAATGTGGCTGACGGCGCTCGCCGGAAATTGCGCCAACCGGGCAATTTCGGAAGCAAAGCGTACAACCGGTACACAAATCTTCGATGATTTCGTATTTGAGCAATGCCTTACACTGGCCGGCCGGACATTTACCATCGGTAACATGCGCCAGGTATTCATCTTCGAAATTAAGAATTGTAGAAAGCACCGGATTTGGAGAAGACTGGCCAAGGCCGCACAACGATGTATCTTTTATCACATTACTCAGTAGTTTCAAACGTTCAATGTCTTCTTCTTTTCCGTTTCCTTTGGTAATGGCATCAAGAATCTCGTGCAGCCGTTTGTTGCCAATGCGACAAGGTGAACATTTTCCGCAGGATTCTTCCAAAGTAAATTCGAGGTAAAACCTGGCGATAGAAACCATACAATCGTCCTCGTCCATCACAATCATTCCTCCCGATCCCATCATTGAACCCGCTTTTATTAGGTTATCGTAATCAATGGGTGTATCCAGAAAATCTTTGGTTAAACATCCGCCGGATGGACCACCTGTTTGCACCGACTTAAATTCTTTCCATGTTTAATACCACCGCCAATGTCGTAAATTACTTCGCGAAGTGTGGTTCCCATCGGAACTTCAATCAAACCTACATTATTGATTTTTCCGGCCAATGCAAAAACCTTGGTTCCTTTTGATTTTTCTGTACCGATTTTGTTGAACCATGAAGCTCCTTTATTTAGAATTACCGGAATGTTTGCAAACGTTTCCACGTTGTTTACATTGGTTGGTTTACCCAGAAATCCTGAAACGGAGGGGAACGGTGGTTTAAAAGTAGGTTCTCCGCGCAAACCTTCCATTGAATGAATGAGTGCAGTTTCTTCGCCGCACACAAAAGCGCCTGCCCCAAGCCGGATATCGATGTTGAAATTAAAACCGGTTCCCATAATGTCTTCGCCAAGCAAACCATATTCGCGTGCCTGGTTAAGCGCGGTTTTCAGCCGCTCGATGGCCAGCGGATATTCAGCCCTGATGTATACGAGCCCTGTATCGGCACCTATGCAGTAACCACAAATGGCCATCGCTTCAATTACCGAATGCGGATCGCCTTCCAGTATGGATCTATCCATAAATGCACCGGGATCACCTTCGTCGGCATTGCAAACCACGTATTTTTGATCAGACTCAACATTACGTGTGATTTCCCATTTCAGTCCGGTAGGAAAACCACCGCCACCACGGCCCCGCAGCCCTGAATCTTTCACCTCTTTAATGGTTTCTTCAGGAGTCATTTCACCAAGGCATTTACCCAACGCCTGGTAACCATCGCGCGATATGTATTCGTCGATACTTTCAGGATTGATAAAACCGCAGTTCCGAAGTGCAATCCGCATCTGTTTTTTATAAAAATCCATGCTTTTCGAATCGCTGATCTTTTCTTCGGTAACCGGATCTTTGTAGAGCAAACGCTGTACCTGCCTGCCTTTTATAAGGTGTTCCTTTACAATTTCTTCGGCATCTTCAGGTTTCACGTTTACATAAAATGTATTGTCGGGCAATACTTTTACAATAGGCCCTTTTTCGCAAAAACCGAAACACCCGGTAAACACCACCTGGGTTTCGTCTTCCATGCCCAGTTCGTCGATCACTTCATTAAATGATTTTTTTATTTCGTCACTTTCTGCTGCTTTACAGCCGGTTCCGCCGCAAACAAGCAAGTGATTTTTATAATCGGTCATAACCAGTTAGTTGAAAGTTTATTATTCGTCAATGGTTTTAAATGTAATCGGAATCACGCCGTCGATCAATTCCCCGCGCTTGATGTAAACATCGATAATTTCCTGGGCTTTGTCTTTATTCACATAGCCAAAAACTACCGGGTCTTTTCCGGGCAAAGTAATCTCTACTGTTGGCTCGGCGTAACAGTACCCCATGCAGCCGGTTTGGGTAACCACGGCATCGATGGCCTGCTGTTCCAGTTCTTCTACAAAATATTTCATAGTTTCCTTGGCACCGGAAGCAATTCCGCAGGTAGCCATTCCCACCTTCACCTGCACAAGCTGCTCGGCATGGTCGCTGTTTTCGCGTAATTTAATTTTCGACTGCACTTCTTCTTTAATTTTCCGAAGGTCAGCTACTGATTTTATTTTTGTCATAGTTATAAGGTTGTATTTATTTTAATCCTTTAATTTCTTTTAAATTATTTATTATCAGTTCAATAACGGCTTCTTTTACTTCTTTTTGCTGAAGTGAAACTCCTTCCAGCATATTCAAAACTTCTTTCGAATCAATTTCAAAATTTCCGAAAATGGTTTGATGCCTGTATATTAGCCGAATATGTGTATTGCTCAGCAATGTATAAAACCAGGTATCCCAAATGTCGCCCAACGGTGGCCGGTCGATATTGGAGAGTTGAAAAACAGCCTGAACCGTTGTTCCTTCTCCTTCCTGCGATTTCAATGAAAAGAAACCACCGGCATTTTCAGCATTCTGTTTTAACAGCGCTAAACCCAAACCTACTTTTCGTGTTTTCCTCGATGTAAAGAACGGATTGGTTGCCTGTTTCAAAATTTCGGAACTCATCCCGCAACCGTTGTCTTTTATGATGAGTGAATAAAGATCATTTATTTTGTCTTCTTCAACAATGATTTCAATCAATGTCGCTTTTGCCCTTACTGAATTCTGGACAATATCCAGCACATGTTCCGAAATGGTTTTCATCGTATTTCAACAAATCGTTTATTTTGTTGATTCAAAGCCATCTTTATTTCCGAAAAACTTATTTCTTTCATATTGAACAGGGAGTAAATTTCGCCAATTTGTTCCACATAATGGGCATCGGAATTGCGGATTAGGGTGATTTTATTTTGTAAAACATATTGTTGTTCAACATCTTTTTTCGAACCATGTTTCGAAAGTCCCAGTGCATCGCACTTTAAACCGGGAGGAATGAACCCAAGCTGACTTAATATTCCGTTAACAGAGCGGTCGATATGTGCCGGAATAAAAAGGCCATTCAGCGATTCAATCTTTTGCTGCACCTTTGTAATTCCCTGTTTTAAAGCAGCCGGCAAATAATACGGTATCATTTCCACGATATTCTCATCCTCATCGATTACAGGCTGGTAGCCAAAATATTCTTCATCGTTGGGAATTTTGGTAATATTTTCATCAATGTATTGCTGAAATTGGCTCAACTGTTCTTCCGTTTCAAAAAATGCCAGACAATGTACTTCTTCGCGAGTGGTAATTTCAGCGCCCGTCAGTACAAAAATCCCCTCTTTTTGGGCCAGTTTTTTTACCAGCAGGGCATTTCTTGTTGAATTGTGATCCGTAATTCCAATAATATCGAGGCGACGGGCTTTTGCATTATGCACAATGTTCCGGGGAGTCATTTCCACATCTCCGCAGGGCGATAGTAACGTATGGATATGTAAATCGGCCCGGAACTGCTGCATCACCCAGTATTTAAATCATTAAATAATTTCCCGGCCAT
>DATFJO010000470.1:0-4944 GCA_035269145.1 Tangfeifania sp.
TTTCCTGTGTTGATGCAACCACCAACCTTTCCCTAATACAGGTACTGTCCTTTTTCATTTTGCCCGCCACTCAATCTGTACAAGCACTCAATCAACTTCCGCGCTTCGAAGAAATAAGAAGACCAGTCCAATTGCCGGCGGTACTCTTGATTTTCCAAATTACAGAGTAATAGTTTCATGGCTATAAAAGTTCCTGAAAAGTTTTCTATTTTTAGAATTTAAATTTCAGTTTGAAAAACTGGATTGAAGAATATATTATATGAAAACTTTCAGAATTCTGTTTCAGATTTATTTTCTACTATCCTTGTTTATCTTCAGCAACAAAAGCTATGGTGCAAACAACGATACGATTCAACCAAATTATAGCGTAACTCTTCCTGAAGCACACAATGGAAGTCTGGAAATTGACACAAAGTTGCTCGACAGCTACGGACGTTTACCTGAAAATATCAGACATTTTTACCTGGATGCACGCGCTGTTTTTACCGGGAATCCGGAGGCGGATTTTTCGCATCCGGAAATTACTAAAGCCGCCAAAAAATATGAAATGCCATTAATGGGTGGTCCGCTGCTTGGTAATCTCAGTGATGACAAAGTGGTGATTTGGATACGTCCATCTACTAATAATTCGTTGGTTGTTAAAGTAACAAAATCCGGTAGCAGCGAGAAAAAAACGTTTGAATTGAATTCGGTTAAAGCTGGCATGGAGCAAAGAATTGTTATTGATGGTTTGATTCCTGATACCGAATACAACTATTCCATTATTTCGAACAACAAAAGCATTACAAAAGGCAGTTTCAAAACAGCACCATCTTTCAATGAAAATGAAGAATTTAAACTTGCCTTCGGCTCGTGTTTTCATAAAATCGGGTTGCACAATCCGAACCTGATCCATCAAATTCTGAAAACGGAGCCACAGGCGATGCTATTACTGGGAGATATTGCAGTAGATGACAGGGAGAACCAGGTAAACATGCACCGGTCGGATTACCTGCTCCGGGATGTCTCCAAAGCCTGGAGCGAACTGGCATCAAATGTACCTTTATATACTTCATGGGATGATCACGATTATTTCAACAACGACCTGGGCGGAATTCCAAAAGGATTTACCGATGCCGACCGCAAAGCAGTACGAACAGTGTGGCTGGAGAGCTGGAATAACCCCGTAAACGAAAATGCGGGAATATATTTCAATTCACGCGTTGGTCCCGTTGAAATAATTATGCTGGATACCCGGTCGCTTCGTGAAAATGAAAGAAGAGGAGAATACGGTGCATATTTGGGAGATGAGCAAATGAACTGGTTAAAAGAGACCCTGAAGAATTCCGAGGCTCCGTTTAAAGTTATATCCAGCGGAACAATGTGGAGTGATTTTATTACTCCCGGAAAAGATTCATGGGGAACCTGGGATACAACGGGACGTGAAGAATTATTCCAATTTATTGAAGATGAAAACATTTCAGGAGTACTTTTGGTAAGCGGAGATCGGCATGGTACGCGTGGATTTACCATTCCCCGGCCATCGGGTTATTCATTTTATGAATTTCAGGTAGCTTCTTTGGGCGGTGTGCCGGGCCCGCCCGCAATGGCAAAAGACAATTCCACTCAGCTTTTTGGCTACCACGGAACAGACATCATTGCTTTTGGTGAATTTACCTTTGATACCACCGGAAATAAGCCGGAGGTTACATTCAGACTAATTGATGAGTTTGGCAATGTTCAGGAACAACTAATTTTACCCTATAAAAAGTTAATTCCCAACGAAAAATGACAGAACCGAACCTGAAGTAAAAACTTTAAAACTAAATGCTATGAACCAACTAATTATTATTATCAGTATCTATCTGCTCATCCCTTTAAATCCTTTTTCTGAAAGTAAAAAATCGCCAAATACGTTATCGAAGGAGGAAATAAATGACGGATGGTCTCTTTTGTGGGACGGAAAAACGTTTGACGGATGGAGGGGAATTTACAGAGACAACCCTCCTGAATACGGATGGAAAATTGAAAATGGCGAACTTATTTGTCTTGGAGAGGAGTTAGCGGATTCCCTGCGTGGCTATGATATCATTACCGAAAAAAAGTACGGCAGTTTTGAACTGAAATTTGAGTTTAAAATTTTAAAAAACGCCAACAACGGGATAAAATACTTTGTAGATGAATCTTTAAAATCTTCAGAATACCATGGGCTGGGACTTGAATATGCCATTCTGGATAACGACAACTGGCCTTACGACAAACCCGATTACAACAGGACATGCGGCTCGTTGTACGATATGGTGCGTGCCCCCGATAATGCAATCGTAAATCCTTACGACGAATGGAATCAGGCCGCAATAAAAGTTGATGGAAAACACATTCAGCATTGGCTAAATGGCATAAAAACCGTGGATATCATTAAAGATAGTCCGGAGTATTTACGGCTATTGAAGAAAAGTAAATATGCCAACATCAACGGATGGGGCAATTTCGAAAAAGGACATATTTTAATACAATACGAAGGAACAAGAGCGAGTTTCAGAAATTTGAAAATCAAATTGTAATTTGGTAATTGTTACCTGAGCTTCCTGGGGTTTTTTACTTTATAAAAAAAAATGAATTGCATGTTTTTAAAGTGTTTGTTTATCATCATCCCGCTAACGTTGGGATTTCAAATCACATCGTTTGGCATGACACAGGATGGTGAAGTTAAATTGTATATTGCTCCAGATGGTAACGATGACTGGACAGGTAAACTCCCGGAGCCGAATTCCGACCGCAACGACGGTCCGCTTGCCACGCTGAATGCAGCAAAAGAGAAAATACGTGATTATATTTCAGGTGGACTTTCTTCTCCAATCTCCGTTTTCATTCGGGAAGGAGAATACGATTTAGATTCAACGATTGTTTTCGGAACAAAAGATTCAGGAACAAAAGAATTTCCCATTTTTTATCGGGCATACCCAAATGAAACTCCTGTTTTTACGGGCGGAAAAAAGTTGGGATACTGGAAGAAATGTGAAAATGAACCACATGGAATTTCAGCAAAAGCAAAAGGAAAATTGTGGTACCACGAAATACCGGAAAATTTAAAAGGTGTCTGGCAAATAACTACCTTGTATGATGGAAAAAAATTATTGACCCGGGCACGTTCCGAAAAATTCAAAGCTTCAGACAAGCAAGTGCTCGATCCTTATAATGCGCAACCCAAAGATGTTCGTGGAGTTAATTGGGATGACGATCCTTTGGTTTTTAGTCGGGAATTTCGTTACAGTGGCGATGATTTAAAAGACTGGGAAACACCATCAGATATCGAAATTTTTCTGAGACCAAAACACGGATGGCTCATCAATATGTTACCGCTTGAACGCATTGATACGGAAACCAAAACCGCTTATTTTGCTGTTGATGCTACCTATGGAATTCGTCCTGAAAATGAATACTACGTGGAAAATGCAATTGAATACCTTGATGAGCCTGGAGAATGGATTTTCAATAGCAAGGAAGGGCGGGTTTATATATGGCCTGAAAATCCTTTGGATAAAGCTGATATTCGCGCACCTTTTTTGCAGGAGTTTATCCGTATTGAAGGCGTTGAAGACAGCAATCCGGTGAAATACCTGCATTTTGAAGGATTAACTTTCCGGCATGGTTTACGTGATACCTGGAAACCAGAAGACAAAGGATTGCAGCACGATTGGGAGATGTTTGACAAAGGAAATGCAATAATGCGTTTTAGGCATGCCAAAGACTGTTCTGTAGTTAAATGCAATTTTGAAGCCAGCAGCGGAAGCGGAGTTCGTTTGGATTTATATGCTCAGCAAATTAAAGTAGCCGACTGCGTTCTATCACACATCGGAGGTACAGGAATTTTACTGAGTGGTTATGGCCCGGGATTAAAAGATGAGAATAAATTCAATACGATTACCAACAATTACATTCATCACGTTGGAACCATTTACAAACATTCGCCGGGTATTTTTATTGCCCAAAGCGGTCATAACCTAATTAGCCATAACACCATTCACGATCTTGCTTATAACGGAATGGTCATTAGTGGTTGCAGGCCTCATGAAATGGTACTGGCAAAACCGTTGAAAAACCGGCGTGAATGGGTGAGCAGTATCCGGGTTGATGAAATAGGCCCCTTTATTAAAGATATTACTCCTGAAATGCTCGATAATTGGCTTGAATTTGACGTGAGTATGATTGAACCACTTTTGCATGCCCGTGAAAACCGCATAGAATATAACGAAATTTACCGGGTGATGCAGGAATTACACGACGGAAACGGTATTTATTTTTCAGCCATGGGTAAGAATAACCGGGCCGTGCGGAATTATTTTCATGATATTCATACTTCAAGAGGATATATTCGCCTCGACGATGTTTCCGGGTACACCATCATCACACATAATGTTGGTGTTCGCGGAGCCAGAATGATGCAAATTAAAGGTCCCGGTGAAATCCGAAATAACTTTGCTTTCGACACCAAACTTTTTATCGCACGCAGATGGTGCCCAACCGAAATTGATAATTTCATAATTTACAACACACCTCAAGGCGAAGGGCATTTTAATCAGTATAAAAGATTTCCTGATGTAAATTTGATTTATGAATTTTTTGATCGGGTTTCCAATTCACTCATATACGTGGAAAATCCTCCGGATGAAATCAAATTAGGACAGGATGTAATTGCGCCTGACAAGCGTGGAGAAGCTGAAGTGGGAATGTTGTTTGCCGATCCCATGTTCGATGAAGAAGCGATGAAACAGCGAATATTTCGCTTTAAACCCGGTTCGCCGGCACCGGGTTTGGGTATCGAACCTATTGACTTAAGTACCGCAGGTAGTTCACTTGCCAAATAAAGAATTACTACAAATAATGGAGAAAAATTTTGGTGTATAAAAATGCGATGATTTAAACAAATTATTAAAATATGAAAATAAAAGTATCAATGATAAA
>DATFJO010000471.1:0-3555 GCA_035269145.1 Tangfeifania sp.
GTGATGAGTTACATCGACCAGAACGTGGATAAAAAAGATCCGTACCTCGACAAAGCGCAGCAGTTTTTGGACAAAGCATTTAAAATTGCGCCCCGGGAATCGGAGTTGTTTGCGTTGCAGGCTTTTCTTTATCCATCCAGAATTACGGTTGATCCAATGGCAAGGGGAATGGAATATATGGGAAAAATGAATGCGGCACTCGATAAAGCCATCGAACTCAATCCTGAAAATCCGCGAAGTTATTATTTACGGGCTATCACGTTGCTGAATATGCCCGAGCAATTTGGAGGAGGTGCAAAAGTTGCCCGTCCTTTATTTGAAACCGCAAAAGAGAAATTCGACAAGTTTGAACCGGCTTCGCCCATTCATCCGGATTGGGGAAAAGAAATCAATGAAATGGAGATGCAGAAACTTTAAAATACTGACCTAACATTAATGATTTGTCATTTCGAGTTTTTACCCATTTTTATTAGGCATAATGAGGGAATGACAGACAATAGGAGCTGTCATTTCGAAGGAGGAACGACTGAGAAATCTGTTGCAATTGTGAGAGATTTCTCCTCATTCTTCGTCGAAATGACACAAAAAATAAATACCGGTATTCCCAAAGCGTTAAAAAAAATGGCGGTCAAACTGTCAAATTCTTGCCATGCTCAATTGCTCTCATCCACCGCCCTAAAGGACGGTGCTAATTTTCGATTTTAAACCGCCTCCCCGTATAAATCATAAACTTCGGCGCCGGTGATTTTAACCGTTACAAAATCTCCGCGCCGGAGTTCTTTATTGGAAGAAACGATTACTTCACCATCAACTTCCGGCGAATCGTATTCGGTGCGACCGATATAGTTTCCACCTTCTTCGCGATCGATAATCACTTCAAATTTTTGCCCGATTTTCTGCTGATTGAGCTCAGCCGAAATATCCTGCTGAATTTCCATAATTTCATCGGCACGCGCCTGTTTTACCTCTTCCGGAACATCGTCTTCAAATTTTTTGGAAGCGTAAGTTCCCTCTTCGTGCGAATACGGGAAAACGCCCAGCCTCTCAAATTTTGTTTCCTTTATAAATTCTTTAAGTTCTTCAAAATCAGCCTCCGTTTCTCCCGGAAATCCAACCAGCATGGTTGTTCGCAGAATCACTCCGGGCACTTCTTCTTTTATTCTTTTAATGAGCGTTTCCGTTTCCTCGCGGGTAACGTGGCGCAGCATACGTTTTAAAACCGGGTTGGCAATGTGCTGAAGCGGCATGTCTAAGTATTTACACACCTTCGGATTATCGCGCATTACCGGTAAAATCTCATACGGGAATTTGGTGGGATACAAATAATGCAACCGGATCCACTCAATTCCTTCAATTTCTGAAATCTGTTCAATCAGTTCCGGCAGTTGATTTTTCCCGTAAATATCGATTCCGTAATAGGAAAGTTCCTGGGCAATCAGCAGAATTTCCTTTACGCCTTTTTTGGCCAGGTAACGGGCTTCCTTCACCAAACTTTCAATGGTTCGTGAATTATGACGGCCGGTCATCATCGGGATGGCGCAAAACGCACACGAGCGGTTGCAGCCTTCAGCAATTTTCAAATAGGCAAAATGAGAGGGCGTGGTAATTTTTCGCTCATAAATGTATTCAGGGTAATAATTCACCTGGAGTTCATCCACCATCGCTTTTAAATCGAACTTGCCAAAATAGCGGTCCACCTCCGGTATTTCCGTCACCAAATCTTTTTGATACCGCTCTGAAAGGCAGCCCATCACATACAGTTTCTGAATGTCGCCCCGTTTTTTGGCATCCACATAATCCAGAATCATGTCGATGGATTCCTGCTTGGCATCGTGAATAAACCCGCAGGTATTTACAAAAACCGCATCGAACCCGGTTTCATTCGAATCGTGCACCACTTCAAAATCGCCTCTTTGCAACTGATTCAGCAACACTTCTGAATCCACCAGGTTTTTCGAACATCCCATGGTCACCACATTCACTCGCTTCTTTCCCATCCCTTTTAAATTTTCAGCAAAGAAAAGATAATTTTGTCTGAAATAAAAACAGGGACACGGACTTTCCAAAGTCCGTGATTGCCGGAATTGAAAACTCTGGCTCCCGGAAATAAGTGATTTGTCGCCTTGCGATTCCTACTGAAGAAATCGCTTCACCCAATAATTACTGCTTCGTTTTCAACGGATTTTCAGCCTCTTTTAAAAACTGTTCCTGTAATTCGGGCACGGATTCGTCGGCTTTTACCTGCTGAATCATTTCCACCAGTTGATCAACCGTTTCACCAATTAACAATTCTCCGGCTTCGGCATTTGCTTTTGACCCGTCGCCTCCGTAATGATTCGGAAAACTGGCATACCACCAGATTCCGGTGTAAACATACTTCAGATGTTTCATACGTTCCTGGTCAACACCCGACTGTTGTCCCGAGCGCTCAGGATGAGTCACTTCGGGCTGTGCAGCAGCCATCATCGATGTTTCGCTGTTTCCTGCATGTGAATCAAACTCATCTTCCTGGGTTAGTTCAGTAGCTTCCCGCGCCACTTCCCGACTGCGTTCAGGCCTGAACCAGTACAAAGTATAATCGCGCGGCTCTGATAACTGGGCCATTCCAAAATAATTCAGAAAGGCATTGTTTCCGCCGTGCCCGTTCACAATTATGATTTTCTCAAAACCATTGCGGTTAAGCTCATTCAATGTTTCCTGCAGAACTTTCCAAATCAACTCTGGGCTGTAGGAAATCGTGCCCGGCTGGTGCCGCGCCTCATTAATCTGGCTGAAATAATACCAGGGATAAACCACCGTGTATTCCTTTTCAGCAGCCCGCAACGAATATTCGCGCGCCAGGTACAAATCGGTTCCCAGCGGTAATTGCGCCCCGTGCTTTTCCATAACACCAATAGGAATAATACAGGTTTTTTGGCTTTGCTCTACTGCTTTTACAAAGTCGGGTGCTGTCAGTTCTTCCATTCTGTGCGGAAGTTTCTGAGCAAACAGACTTACTGTAAGCAACAATGTAAAAACGGCAATAATAGTCTTTTTCATTTTAGTTCATTTTAAAATTTGAATGTGTGCTAAAATAACAGAAAAAAACAGATTTACTGAATTAGTAAAAGCAACCAGAAAAACAACACAGACAGAAACCTGTAACCTCTAACCTGCTTCGGTAAAAATAACTCGCACCTACGTTTGTAAACCAATAATTTTTCATTAGTTTGCACCCGTTTTTGAGTAAAAAAACAACTCATTATAATCAACAAATCTAAACACAGTTCATGTAACTGAGGAGGCGGAGCTGTGTAAAAAGTGACCGTTGCCACTCACAGCAGGCAGTATTCGTGTTAAAACAATGACATGTGCCAACACAAAAATTATCTTAGAAAAAAAACAAGCTGTCAGCACCAACAAGGTGATTCAGTTTATTACAAAAAGAAAGAATAGTCATGTTGGAATCACTGATTACATCAAAAACAAGGGTGAAAATCCTCTTTAAGCTCTTCCTGAATTCCGAATCATCCGGCCACCTGCGGGAGCTGGAAAAGGAATTCAAGGAATCGAGCA
>DATFJO010000472.1:0-8139 GCA_035269145.1 Tangfeifania sp.
TTTCAGCAAATGGTTCAGAAAAAACATATGGATCGGTTTCGTATTACAGCGAAAAACTGCAACGCACCACTTACAACTTCACTTACCCAACAAAACCGGGCGGCCGTGTTATCGAACTGGTTGATAACGATCCTCCGTTGAATGTAATTTTTGGAAGCGCTGCAGAAACAAATCTTTATTTTGCTGAATTCAGATCTTTGGGAGCCAATCTTCCAAAATCTGCCCAGGAGTATTTCAACCGTGGTGTTGAGTTGTCGGTGAAACGTGCCGACTTACTTGCAGAAAACAATCAACTGCCATACTACAGCAGCGACCCGGTTTATACCGATGCCAATATGGCCGATGCCGCTGCAACTTACCTGCGCGATGGTGAAGTAGCAGATCTGCTTGCTACTGATGCGTATGATTTGAGTACTGACGCATTGGAAAAAATTTATATCCAGCAGTACATCAATTTTATGTACACACCGAGAGACCTGTGGTCAACCGTTCGCCGTTCGGGTGTTCCAAAAAAAGGAAGCCAGTATCTTGCATGGGAGGAATTTACTTCAAATGGTGCAGAACTGAATGTGCCGAGGCGTTTTGTAGTTCAAACTCCAACAGCCGACGATCTCAATTACGAGAACAAAATGGAAGCAGTTGAAGAACAAGGATTCACAACCGGTACTCCGGATCCGAATGTGCTGAACTCTGAAAGACTTTGGTTCGACAAGCAGAATCCAAACTACGGAGCTGGTCCGCAATAACAGGATTTGAATCCGGATTGATCTGGAAATTTATTCGATGTTGAATAAAATGTATATAACAGGAACCGTCCCATCTTTGGGGCGGTTCTTTTTTTTAGTGAAGGAAATTTTGTGATATATAACATAAAATAATTGTCAGTAAAATTTACTTCGGGGCATATTTTTTGATAAGTTTTATTCAGATATAAATTAAATCAACAACCTGTAATCCTTTAGAAAATCTTTTAATTTACTACTATGAGCGCAAAAAAAATTTCCTTCATTTTATCCTTTCTGTTTTTTGTTATTTTTCATTTAAATGCACAGGAACGCACAGTTACAGGAAAAGTTACCACATTTGAAAAATACGGATTAAATAATGTTTCTGTAACAGCTAAAAAATCGGGGAGCGAAGCTTTTTCTGACACTGCAGGTTATTATACCATTACCTGCAATGCCAATGACAAGCTCATTTTTGAAGCCAATGGATTTTTTAAAGAACGGACGAATCTTAAAAAGATAAATCCGGGAGATTCAGTAAATGTGAACCTGAAACTTAAGAACGGCGAGAAGAATATTGAGGTAGCCACCGGTTACGGGCACATCGATAAAGACAAATTAACTCACGCAATTGAACATGCCGAGTCAAATGACGATTTTAGCAATTACAATTCTGTAATGGAGATTATCGACGATAAATTCACAACTGTTAGAAGAGGAGTTAATTCGTTTAATAACAATGAGCCTTTGTATGTTGTTGATGGCACTGTTGTTCAGTTAAGCGTTTTAAAAAATATTCCGACCAGTCAGGTTAAATCAATCAACTTACTAAAGGGGGCTTCTGCATCTGCGCGATATGGATCGCGCGGAATGAACGGAGTGATAGTTATTGAAACCAAATCAATAACCGATTAGAAATTATTTAAAATTGTAAAAACAGTCAGACAGTTATTTTATTAAGGCAAATAATATTTTCATAGATAGTTTTTAGGAAAAGGGGACGGCGCTTGCTGCCCCTTTTTTTATACTTTCTGGTTTATACCACATTGTTTGCTGTGCAAATTAATACCTGAAATTGTATTAGCTGATGCGGATTTCCTGTTTAATTCACAAAACATAAAAAAAGATATATTTGTCTTATATTAAAAATGTTTGTAACTTGTTCTGCTATTGTATCAAATTTGAATTACTTAAAATAATAATTTAAAAAAATGAGAAAGATTTTAGAAAAAGTAGCAGATAATCTGTAACTTGTATAGTTAAAATTAAACAATTAACTATTTTATGATTTTTGAAACTACCACTGAAACCAAAGAAATGGCCGGAAATGAACTGAAAAAGTACCGGCAAAAGAAAAAAATCCTCCAACTGCTTTACAGTCATGAAAATCTTTCCGGACCTGTTATCAGTAAACGGCTTGGAGTTAGTTTGCCAACCGTACTCTCTTTAATGAACGAACTCACTGAATCAGATTTTGTGGAGATTAAAGGTGCCGGGAAATCGAGTGGGGGCAGAAAACCTACATTGTTTGGTTTGTCCGATGATTCACTTTTTGTGGTTGCCTGCGAACTGGGCCGTTATTCAGGAAAGGTCACAATTTACAATCCGCACAACAGGCAAATTACACCGGTTATTACCTTCGAAACCAGTATCGATGATGATAAACTTACCGATAAGATTTATGAAAATGTGCAGGAACTTATCGAAAACAATAGTATTAAAACCAACCGGATTTTAGGTGTGGGATTAACAATGCCCGGGTTAATAGATGAAGAAACCGGCATTAATTATACCATTAAAAACAGCGTATTCCGCAATGTTAAGGAAAGGTTGGAGAATAAGTTCGGGAAAATGGTTTATGTAAACAACGATGCCCGGATGCAGAGTTATGGCGAGTACATTTTTGGTGCTGCCAAAGGACATCCCAATGCAATTGTTGTAAACTGGAGCTGGGGGGTTGGTCTTGGAATTATAGTTGGTGGTAAACTTTATAACGGAGCAAATGGATTTGCCGGTGAATTGTCGCACATTCAGTTGGTTGAAAACGGAAATTTATGCATTTGCGGAAAAAGGGGCTGCCTCGAAACAGTTACTTCAGCTTATGTTTTATTACGTGAAGCAGTAAAAGGAATAAAGGAGAATAAAATTTCACAATTAACAGAAAATTTTTCCGGAAGAACCGATGAACTTAAACCGGAAGATGTAATCAACGCTGCAAAAGCCGGTGATGAATTTTCCATACAGTTGTTACACAACCTGGGTTTGTCTCTTGGCAAGGGACTTTCAATAACCATTCAGTTGATAAACCCCGATATTATTGTTTTGGGAGGGCCCGTTTCATCAGCCAACCAGTTTGTATTGAATCCCATTCAGCAATCATTAAACAAATACTGCCTGGAGCAGATAGTTGCCAATACGCAAATAGTTATTTCCGATATCTGGGATAAATCCGGGTTACTGGGAATTACAGCCATGCTTTTTAAAAAGTTATTTAGCGATATGTATCATTAATATTTACTTTTCTTAATAACCATTTAAAATTGAACTTTATGCGAAAGGTATTTTTAACATTAACAATGTGCATTGCACTGATTTCAGCGGCAATTGCACAGCAAACAGTAACCGGTACGATTACTGATGATGTAGGTGCCCCGTTACCTGGTGTTTCTGTGGTTGAAAAAGGAACGACAAACGGAACGGTCACCAACACCGATGGAGAATACTCGCTTCAGGTTCCGTCAAATGCTGTTATTACATTCTCTTTTGTAGGAATGCGGACAGTTGAGGTACCTGTTGAAGGAAGAACGACTATCGATGTGACACTGATGCCGAGCCAAATTGGGTTGGAAGAAGTAGTTGTTACAGCTCTTGGTATTTCGAAGGAGAAAAAAGCATTGGGTTATGCCGTTACCGAAGTAGGGGGCGAAGATATTGCGCTCGTAAAAGACCATAACGCGGCCAATTCGCTTGCAGGAAAAGTTGCCGGTGTAGTTGTTACTCAAAGTACAGGCGGCCCGGGTTCCGGCTCGCGCGTGGTAATCCGCGGTAATAATTCGATTACGGGAAACAACCAGCCATTGATTGTTGTCGACGGTGTGCCTATCGACGATTCAGGTGTGAACAGCGGTGGCAGTGTATACAGCAGTGCAATTTCCGGCGGTGGTATTACCGATATCAACCCGGATGACATTGCATCGATTACCGTGCTGAAAGGACCGAATGCAGCCGCACTTTACGGATCGCGTGCAGGTAATGGGGTACTCTTAATTACCACTAAAAAAGGAACCCGGGGAAGAGGGCTCGGAGTAACGCTGAATTCGAACATTACTTTCGATACTCCCATGGTTTTGCCGGAATATCAGAATGAATACGGTCAGGGGTCGCAGGGGAATGTTCCCGGCAACCTTACCGATTTGAAAAATTCTTCCGGTTCCTGGGGCTCACGGCTGGATGGCAGCAGTAAGTTATATTTTACCGGTGAAGAAAAACCTTATGTGGCCCGGCCCGATAACGTGGAAAACTTTTTCCGAGCAGGTGGAAAATATGTAAACTCAATCTCATTGGATGGCGGGGGAGAAGATTATTCCATGCGGTTTTCTTATACAAATAACTTCACGGAATCGATGCTTCCCAGTTCCGACTTAATGAGTCACAACTTTAACTTAAGGGGAGTGGTTGATTTAACATCGAAATTGAATGTGGATGCGAAGTCAACTTATTTTATTCAGGAGATAAACAACAGGGCTTCGCAGGGTGCTGAAGGTGTGCTGGCGTATGTGCTCGATATGCCCCGGAATGTGGCTATCGATGATTTGAAAACTTTCCAGAAACCTGAAGAATCGCTGAATTCGATATCTTACGGTTCGCTGGGAGCCAATCCATACTGGATTCTTCAACACGACAGGAATTTCAATCGTCGTGAAAGGTTTCTTGGTTTTTCAAAAGCTACCTACACTTTCACCGACTGGCTTTCGGCATTTGTCAGAATTGGTACCGATGTTACTTCTGTAAAATCGGAATCGGTAAATCAACCTGGTCACCATTTTTATAGATCAGGCCGTTTAACATACAGCAAAACCCGCTATGCCGAAACAAACGCTGATTTCTTAATCATGTTTAACCGCAACCTGACCGAAGATTTGAACCTTGCGATCAATCTTGGAGGAAACCACTCCTACCGAACCGGAGAAGGAATCAGTATTTATGGTGAAGATTTTAAAATTCCTACCCGTGCAACAGTTGCCAATACTGTGGTTCAGCGACCATCATACAGCCCGTTGAGTGAACATATAATCAACTCACTTTACGGCCAGGTTTCATTTTCCTATCAGAATTTTGTCTACCTCGATGTAACGGGCCGAAACGATTGGTCTTCCACACTTGCTGAAGGCAACCGGTCGTATTTTTATCCGTCGGTTACCGGGGCAGTTCTGCTGAGCGAACTGTTTGACCCTGAGGCCGACATTTTTAATTTGCTGAAAGTCCGATCGAGTTGGGCCAATGTAGGTAACGATACCGGCCCATATCAGTTGTATCCTTATTATAACCTGGCATCCGACGGTTATCTCGGGCTCACTCAGCTTTCACGTCCGGGTGTGAAGTTTAATCCGGATTTGAAACCCGAAAACATTGCTTCATTTGAATTAGGGCTGGAAGGTAGTTTGTTCGATAATCGCCTGTTCTTTGATGCTTCGTTTTATAATATTACCACAACCGACCAGATCTACGATGTGCCGGTTCCAGCATCCACAGGTTACAGTACATTCAGAGAAAATATCGGTGAAATGACCAACACGGGTTTTGAATTCTTAATTGGAGGAATTCCTTTTCAAACATCCGATTTTTCCTGGGAGATTTCAGCCAATTTTTCAACCAACAAAAACGAACTGGTTGAGTTGACCGAAGATTTGGACAGCCACGTATTTAATACTACAAATTCAGGTAACTTGAGATTGCAGGCAACTGTTGGCGGTGGTTACGGCGATTTATACGGAACCACCTGGCGGACTTCGCCAGGCGGAGACCTTGTGGTTGATGCCAATGGACGTCCGCAGGCATCTACCGATCAGGTATACCTGGGAAACTCTCAACCCGACTGGATTGGAGGTATAACCAATACTTTTACTTACCGTAACCTGTCGCTGAGATTCCAGATTGACGGTAGAATTGGCGGCCAGATTTTCTCACAAACAAATGCTGCACTAATGGCATCGGGGGTAACAGTTGAAACACTTGAATACCGTGAGGATGGAATTACTGTTGATGCGGTTGTTAAACAGGATGATGACAGTTATGTGCAAAATACAACTGAAATCAGTGCACAGGATTACTGGAGTTCTATTGCCGGAATTGCCTCACAACATGTTTTCGATCAGACGAATATCCGGCTGCGTGAGTTTGTGATGTCCTATAAAATTCCGAATTCAGTGCTGACAGATACTTTTATTCGCGAAATTAATCTGGGAATAGTAGGCCGGAATCTGTTGTTTATTTATAAAGATATCGAACATGTTGATCCGGAAGCAAGTTTGGGAACAGGTAACAACGGACAGGGTATATTATCCTATAACTTACCTACTCCAAGAAGTTTAGGTTTTAATGTAAATCTTAAATTTTAAAAGATATGAAGAAGAAAAAATTAATACATATAATTTGGGTTTTTGGAGCGCTGTTTCTGTTGAGTAACTGCACCGAGAACTTTGATGAGATCAATACAAAGCCTGACTCTTTCACTACGGAAGAAGTAAGTGCGAAGTTTTTCCTGACCAGTCCGCAGTACAGGTTGTATGCACCAGACAGATATCCTTACTGGAGGGCGCACCTGATACACATGGATCGGTATTCCGGGCATTTTTGTTTTGGGATGAAATCATCGTGGTGGTCTGATGAATTGGGATATTCCTACAGCAGCGGTTATACCGATGCTGCCTGGGGATGGCTTGAAGGTTATATCGGTGGGTTGGATAATTTTATGCGTTTGACAGAACCTGGTGGCGAATTTGAAAATGAATACATGTATGCCATTGGGCAAATAATGAAGGGATTGTATTTTCAAATGTATACTGATGTATTTGGAATGATTCCTTACACAGAAGCTACCGATCCCAATATTGTCCTGCCAAAATTCGACAGCCAGCAAACCATTTATGAAGGAATAATTTCTGAGTTGGATGAAGCAATGCAAACTATTGGGGATGCAACCAGAACGGGGGCCAGTGTTAATGATGTTGGAGAAAATGATATTTATTGCAACGGAGATTTGCAGCAATGGAAAAAACTGGCCAACACCTTAAAATTGAGAATGGCCATGCGGGCCCATGGTGCTTCCGGGGCCGGGTTTGCCACCCAGGCCATTAATGAAGCACTGGCCGCTCCTTTGCTTGAAACCAGTGCCGATAATGTGATGATGGAGAAAGACACCGAAATTTCGCAGTGGACAAGTGCTTGTTATGGCGATATCTGGCAAAACTTTCAAACTGGTGGAACGTGGACAGTGGGAAAAACACTGATAGATGCTTTGCGTAACAATAACGATCCCCGCTTGGAAGTTTATGCACGCCCGTCTCCCGGAGGTTCGGTGATATTCGAAATGCCTGAAGGTGCAGAAGCTGATAATCATGAAAAACGGGTTCAGTTTATTGAAAACACGCTTATTGATGCTGGTGTGGATTATACCCGGACAGACCTGGAAGGTGGTGACGTTCAGATTACTATGCCAGAAAATGCTTATTATGTTGGGCAACCAGAAAGAACCAATGGCCGAACTAAATCTTACATGGCCGATGCATTTTTCTCCACTCCGAGTGAAGAAATTATTAGAGGCAAGAATAGTGGCTCTATCCGTGAAGAGTTGATCATGTCCTCTGCCGAAGCCTGGTTTCTGAAAGCAGAGGCGGCAGCTCGTGGAGTTGGTGGAGGTGATGCAAATACTGCTTATCAGGAAGGAATCCGCCAGGCAATGAACCTTTGGGGAGTTAGTGATGCTGATATTGAAACATACATTGCCGGTGAGTCAATGGCTCAGTTGAATGGCACCATGGAGGAAAATCTCGAAAAAATAGCCACACAACGCTGGATAGCATCTTATACCGATGGCTTTGAAGCGTGGGCAATTGTCCGGGACATGGGGTACCCTGCTGAATTGGCCAATGGTGTTAGTGACCCCGATATTTTTGGGTTGGGTGATATCAATGGAAAATACCCGCAAAGAATGCGGTATGGAAATTCTGCAGCCAATAATAACGGCGCAAATTACAACGCTGCTGTATCACAGCAAGGCTCCGACACCCAGGAAACAAAACTTTGGTGGGCTAAATAATATTGATGGTTCATGTGTTAAAGTATAGATTCAGTTGAAGACAAAGTGGCCGGGAAATTTTTCCCGGCCACTTTTCCGATAAATACTATTCCGCCA
>DATFJO010000473.1:0-5837 GCA_035269145.1 Tangfeifania sp.
ATTCAGATTCCAGTTGCCAGCCATCTTCGCCAACATTCAACACCATGGTGTTCATGCCCAAATTCATCGCAGCTTTTTGTGTGCTGAGTCGCGTCCGCAAACTTGAATTAAAAAATATCAGCACCATGGTTTTGTTTTTACCAAGATGCTGAAAAGAAAACCGTTCCTTCTTAATTTCAAAAGCGATTTCAACCGCCTTTTTTAAATCAGGAATATCTTTTACTGAAGTGAAGTGTTTCATATAATTCTTCCTATAAATTAACAATTGAATTGATGGTAAACATCTAAATTAAGATGACAAAAAGACTTATTTTTCCCCGGGCGTTTCTTGTTAAATGAAATTGATTTTACAGAATTGGTCAACCCTGCTAAAATCATTATCCATTGTTGAGATAGACAGATTTAAACTTTTTGCAACAGCTACCTGGTAAGCATCATCAAAATCGAGATTAAATTGATTTGCAATATCTGCAACTTTATAATAATCTTTTGATTGCAGCGTCACAAGTTCTACCTTTGGTAAAACATCGTTGACAAAAATTTTATAAAGTTCGTTTTTTTTATTTCTGAAAAGTATAACTCCAATGGAATGGAGCGAGAAATCTGACATACAAATTTTTCCTATTGAATCATTCAAATATGCTTTACATATTTCATTCTTTTCCTGAGTTAAAAGAATTTCAAGGAAAATATTAGTATCTATCAAATACTCTACCTCCATTGATTTGCTTTATGTTGTAATCCTACAGAAGTTTCACCGAGGTCTTTTAATCCACCACTCCAGGTAAAAGAAAAGTTTTCATTTTTTTTCTTTCCTCTTTTTTTATAGCGAGCTGATAAAAAGTCAAGAAAATCCAACAATTCTTTCTTTGCACTTTGGGGTAGATTTTGAAATTTATGAATTATTACATCAGCTTCCATAACTTTCTATTTTAAACAAATATACAATTTTTTGCCGCATTATTTTGGTCGTACCTGTCCTGTCCCTTCAATGATCCATTTGTAGCTGGTGAGTTCTTCGAGTGCCATAGGGCCGCGAGCGTGCAGTTTCTGGGTGCTGATTCCGATTTCGGCGCCGAGACCAAACTGAGCGCCGTCGGTAAAAGCGGTGGATGCGTTGGAATAAACCGACGAAGCATCAATCAGTTTTTGGTAAGTCGCAATTCTTTCCGGATTCTCAGAAATGATTGCTTCGCTATGTTTCGATGTATATTTATTGATGTGTTCCAATGCTTCTTCGAACGATCCAACGGTTTTAACCGCCATTTTCAATGAAAGAAATTCGGTGCCGAATGATTCGGGAGTCGCCTGCCTTAGCAACTCCCCGGGATAATTTTCTTTTATTACCTCATGCGATTTTTCATCGGCGAATATCATTACGCGCGCTTCAGAAAGTTTTTCAGCAAAAGCCGGCAGTTCGTTTAAACGGCTTTCGTGAATCACCAGGCAGTCGAGTGCATTACAAACCGAAGGCCGTCGTGTTTTGGCGTTGAAAATAATCTCTCCGCCTTTTTCAGCGTCTCCAAATTCATCGAAATACGTATGACAAATACCAGCACCTGTTTCAATTACCGGAATGGTCGCATTTTCGCGCACAAAGTTGATCAATCCCTGGCTGCCGCGGGGAATAATCAAATCGATGTAACCATGCGCCCGCAACATTTCGTTGGTTTCTTCACGGCCTGAGGGAAGCAGAGAAACAGTATTTTCATCGAGGTTATTATTTTTAAGTACATTCTGAATAATGAAAACAATCGCCAGGTTGGAATAAATGGCATCGCTGCCGCCCTTCAAAACACAGGCATTCCCGGATTTCAGACAAAGCGAAAATACATCAAAGGTCACGTTTGGCCGGGCTTCATAAATAATTCCAATAACACCAAAAGCAACCGTTACTTTTTTTATTTTCAGCCCGTTTGGCCTGACGGTCTCCTTTAATACTTTCCCCACCGGCGAGTCGAGTTTTGCCACATTTCGCATGTCCTTTGCAATCCCCTGAATGCGTTCGGCAGTTAACTTCAGCCGGTCGTACTTCGGATTTTCAGGGTCCATCTTTTTCAAATCTTTTTGATTTTCCTGAAGAATAAATGCAATGTTTTTTTCGGCCTCATCTGCCAGATCAAACAATACTTTTTTCACGGTTTCCTCCGAAACCAGGCTCAGTTTTCCTGAAGCAGTCAATGCCTGTTGCAGTTGTTTTTCAATCTTCATGCTAATTATTTATTGTTTTTCGAGGTACAAATAATCGTAATGAACCAGTGCCTTTTGTTTTTCCGATTTTTTTCCCTCCTCCAGTTTTTCAGAACCATACTGAGCTTTTCCCAGACCAATGAGGTTGCCCGATTTATCCAGAATTTTTATAAGATCGCCTTTTTTAAATTCATTTTCAAAACTTTCAACGCCAACCGGCAAAAGACTCACAGCTTTATCAGAAACCAATGCTTTGGCAGCTCCGTCGTTTATAACAACTTTACTTTTTGTGAATCCGTCGGAATAGGCAATCCATTTTTTTACTCCGCTGGATGATTTCTTAACGGGTTCAAAATAAGTGTGGTCCGTATTTTTTTTATTTTGCAAAATCTGAGTAAGGATATCCTCCTTTAAACCATTCGCCAGATGAACTGCAATGCCATCGTTGGCAAGCTTCTTGGCGATTCTGAATTTTGTCAGCATACCACCTCTTCCAAACCGGGAGTGCTCAGCGGAAATAGCATTTTGAGGCTCATTCTCTCCCACTCCGATTTTCTCAATTAGTGCTGCATTCTCATTTCCGGGCGGGGCATCGTAAACACCATTTACATTGCTTAACATTATCAGTGCTTCAGAATCGACCATCGAAGCAATCAGGCCTGAAAGTTCATCGTTGTCGGTAAACATCAATTCGGTTACTGAAATGGTATCGTTTTCGTTCACAATCGGAATTACGCTGTTTTCGAGCAATGTAGAAATGCAGTTTTTCATGTTGAGGTAATGCCCGCGGCTCGAGAAGTTTTCTTTGGTTGTGAGCACCTGCGCACAGGTGAGGCCGTGCTCACTAAAAAAATCGGAATAACGGCCAATAAGTTTCACTTGCCCCAGAGCCGCCCATAGCTGTCGCTGCGAAACGGCATCCGTTTTTTTGGAGGTATTCAAAACCGCACGACCGGCAGCCACTGCACCCGATGAAACCAGCACTACTTCCACCTCGTTTTTATGCAAAAATGCAATTTGGTCTACCAGGTGAGCAATGCGCGAAACGTTCAGTGTTCCGTTTGGCCTGGTAAGCACATTACTGCCAATTTTTACCGTTATTTTTTTATACCTGAAATCCATTTAAATTATTTCTTACTCATTTCAACCTTATTGTACGACGCCAGAATTCCCTGGATAAGCGATGAACTGAATCCTTTGTGCTCCATTTCATTCAACCCGGTAATTGTTACACCGCGCGGAGTGGTTACTTTATCGATTTCCCGCTCGGGATGATGGCCGGTTTGCAGCACCAGTTCAGTGGCTCCTTTCACTGTTTGAGCCGTAATAAACTGCGCCAGTTCAGCACTGAAGCCAATCTCGATACCACCCTGCATCGCAGCGCGAATATATCGGAGTGCATAAGCAATTCCACAAGCTGAAAGTGCTGTAGCGGCGGCCATCAGTTCTTCAGGAATTTCCACTGTTTTACCCAGTTGATTGAAAAGATTCAACACATATTCTTTATGCGAATCTGAGTTTCCGTTTGAAGAGATACAGGTTAACGATTCCTGCAGTGAAATAGCCGTATTAGGCATGCACCTGAAAATCGGAATCTCTTTTCCCACCATCTCACCCAACTCTTCGATGCCAACCCCGGCCACAATCGAAATCAAAATCTTGTTTTCATTCAATTCCGGCTTTATCTCATTCAGCACACCTTCGATGTGATACGGTTTTACAGCCGTTAAAATCACATCGGCATTTTTTGCAGCCCCGAGGTTCGTCGCGGCAACATTCACTCCTTTCCCCTTTAAATCTTCAAGAATGCTCTCTCTTCTGTCAGATGCATAAATTTGAGACGCTTCAACAAATCCTGATTTTAAAAGTCCTGCGATAATGGCACCTCCCATATTTCCTGCGCCAATAATGGCTATTTTTTTATCCTGCATATCAATTCTTTTTATTTTTGATTAAAAGTAGCCGAAACTTCCGAGAAAGCTTTCTCAAAAGCATGTAAAAAATGCTCGGCTTCTGATATTCTTAAACTTAGCGGAGGCAACAACCGGATAATGTTTTCCCCGGAAACTCCTGTGAATATTTTGTACTCAAACAACAATTTTTTTCGTAACTCCTGAACAGGAAAAGGAAACTCTATACCAATCATCAGCCCTCTTCCCCGAATTTGCAAACCGGTATTAAACCCTGCCAGCCGTTTTATTATATAGTTTCCGGCTTCTCTTGCATTTTCTATTAATCGTTCATTTTCCATCACGTCCAGAACTGCGATTCCGGCTGCACATGCCAGATGATTGCCACCAAAAGTGGTTCCCAGCATACCGGGCCAGGGTTTCAATTCAGGTTGAATTAACACCCCCCCGATGGGAAATCCGTTGCCCATTCCTTTTGCTATGGTAATCAGATCGGGTTTTACTCCGGAATACTGGTGTGCAAAAAACTTCCCGCTTCGCCCGTAACCTGACTGAATTTCATCGAGAATCAGCAGGCTGCCATACTTTTCTGCCATACTTTTCAAACCGGTCAGAAATTCATTTTCAGGAATATTTATACCGCCAATCCCCTGAATTCCTTCAATAATGATGGCCGCAACCTCACCCGATTTCAATTCATTTTCAACAGCATTTAAATCGTCAACCGACAACATCACAGCATTTTCGGTTTCGTTGACGGGAGCAATAATTTTCGGATTATCGGTTAATGCCACCGCTGCCGATGTGCGTCCGTGAAAACCTTTTTTAAAACTGATAAACTTTTTCTTTCCGGTAATAAATGAAGCCAGTTTTATGGCGTTTTCATTGGCCTCAGCACCAGAGTTACAAAGAAAAAGCTGGTAATCCGGATAGCCTGAAAGCCGTCCAAGTTTCTCTGCCAGCTCCTGTTGCAAAGGATTTATTACTGAATTGCTGTAAAAACCAATCTTCCGAATCTGATCGGAAATTTTGGAAACATAATGCAGATGGCTGTGCCCGATAGAAACTACGGCATGACCACCATACAAGTCGAGATAGCGATTTCCTACTGAATCCCATACGTAACAACCCCGGGCTTTTACCGGAGTAATATTAAAAAGCGGATATACATCAAAAAGTTTCATAATTTTAAAACGCTGGAAGACGGAAGCTGGAAGCACGAAGTACATGCAAAATCAACTGCCCGTTCTTCATTTATTTTTAAGTTATAATCATCGTCACAACTGTAAACATTTGTGAATCTGTGGCTATTAATTTTTAAAATGCCACCGGTTTTAAATTCAGCCCAGATTTTTCATCGAGCCCAAACATCAAATTCATGTTTTGCACGGCCTGACCGGACGCTCCTTTTAACAGGTTGTCAGTGAGGCTCACAATTACCAGTTTATCGCGGTGTTTTTCAAGGTAAATCACAGCCTTGTTTGTATTCATCACTTGTTTCAACGACGGATTTTTATCTGCTACAAATATGAACGGGTGCGTTTTATAAAAACTCCGATAAATTTCTTTTGCTTCGTTGAGGCTACCTTCAAAACGGGTGTATGCCGACACAAAAATCCCCCGGGTGTGGTTGCCGCGAACCGGCACAAAATTGAGTTCTTCCGAAAATTCAGGCTGCAATTGTTTCATGCTTTGCAAAATCTCGCCCTCGTGCTGGTGCTGAAATATTTTATAGGC
>DATFJO010000474.1:0-3110 GCA_035269145.1 Tangfeifania sp.
CGATGAATTAATAGATTACATGATTCATTCGGTGAACATTGAAGCTGTTGAAGAACAGGATATAATTGTTACCAACGCCCGCCATTATGAAATTTTAAAAAATGCCCATGAAGCTATTCTTCGTGTGGTAAATGGCCTTGACAGCGGCATTACGGGCGATTTCCTTGCACAGGACATCCGCGAATGCCTGCACTACCTCGGCGAAATCACCGGTGAAATTTCCACCGATGAAGTATTGGGACATATTTTTAAGAATTTTTGTATCGGAAAATAGCACCCCATTTTGCTACTTGAAGAGCAATTACTCAAAATTTTAACCAACCCGGAAATTGAAGAACAAGAATGAAAATAATAAAAGATTATCACAGAAAGCTAAACAGAATCAGGGAAAAAAGATACGAATCAGAACTGAACTATTGCAGAAAAATAAAATAAATTAGAAAAAAAGTGATGCGTCATTGCTTTATTCTGACTTGAAAAATTGATTTAGCACATTTAATCATCCTCAAATCGCATTCAGCATAAAAAAATGCACACTCATCATGATTAAGTTTAAAGACCGGTTTACCCCCTGTACTTTTGGTTCGTGAAAACAATTAAACAATCATTTTAAAAATTAAAATCATGAAAACAAAAGTATTTTTAAGCATTGTTCTTACAGTCCTCATTTCAGTTACAACATTAGCGCAGGAAAACGAAAAACGTTTTGGATTTGAACTGAGTAGCGGTGTGTCAATGGCCACTAACAAGTTAAGTGAATCAACCCTGAATCCGGGATTTGGATTCGAAGGAATTTTTCATTACCGCTTTATGCCTCATCTTGGCGCTTATGCAGGCTGGGGCTGGAATCGTTTGGGAGCCGAAGAATCATTTGCCGGAGATGATGTCTGTTTTGAGGAAACCGGTTATGTTTTGGGTTTGCAGTTTAAACATCCCTTTGGAGATTCTCCGATACAGTATTATTTACGGGCCGGCGGTTTGTACAATCACATTGAAACCGAAAACAGCGATGGGGATGTATTCAACGACACAGGTCACGGTTTGGGCTGGCAACTGGCAGGCGGCATCGATGTACCCATGGGTAAAAACTGGAGTTTCACTCCGGGAGTAAAATTCAATTCGCTCTCCAGAGATTCAGATTTTGACGAAGTTACAAGAGAACTGAATCACAATTATGTTTCCTTAAGAGTCGGATTTCTAAAAAGATTTTAAAATTTTCATTCTATGCCGGGTGGAGCTTTTGCTCTCTTCCCGGTTTTCTTTTTACCTATAAAAATTGAAATTGAGTAACTCAATAATTGAACAACTCATTATGACAACAAAACATCAAATTTTAGCTCAATATCCCGAACTTGAATTAACACCTTATGGTGATTTCATGGTAAAACAGGAATTCATTGAACAATACGAAATCATTGACTTTCACACACATTGTCTGACAAGCGTAGCAAGTATGGTGCCCAAGCCTTTTCGAAAGGCAAAGTCAAATTTTGTCAACAGTTCTTTCTTCGATTTATCGTGTTATCCTGGAAAAATTCAGAATTTCGATTTTGAAAGGGTAGCTTATCGAACCTGGCCTCAAACAACTTACTCGAAATACGGCTTGAAAACCCTTGCTGAACTATTTGCTTTAAGCGGTGTGATTCCATTGTTGCAAAACGCAACAATCGAACGAGCAAATCGTGATATGAAGCAAAATGGCATAAGCAAAATGGTACTATTACCTATTCAAGGGGAAAATGGTGCTGAAACAGAAGACTTAATTGAGCAAACAAGGGATTATTCCGATCTTCTGTTTTTTGGTTCAATACACCCGAATGAACAGAATATACAGGAAAAAATTGATAAGTATATTTCTCGTGGCATCAAAGGTTTTAAAATTGCTCCACACGTATGGAATATTGACGCTGATGACAAACGGGTAATCAATCTTTTAGGGTATTTGAATGACACCAAATTGCCTGTCATCACTTGCAGCGGTTTAGCCATTCCCAACTCCTTTAAACA
The DNA here is from genome assembly GCA_035269145.1 of Tangfeifania sp. Taxonomy (GTDB): domain Bacteria; phylum Bacteroidota; class Bacteroidia; order Bacteroidales; family Prolixibacteraceae; genus Tangfeifania. Next base: position 2,008 of record DATFJO010000474.1, read on the forward strand.
CCTTCCAAAATCGCTAATAAAATCGATGAACACTCAATCTATTTCAAGGTTTATTCCGGTATTAAAAAAACTTCCGGACATAAATCTAATTTTTGCTCATGCCGGACTCGAGCAGAATGATGAACTTATTGAACTCATGAAGCAATATCCATCTATAAATGCTGATGTAAGTACCCAAACTGCAGAAAATATAAAAAAAATGATAACGAAACTGGGTACACACCGCCTGCTTTTCGGATCTGATTACCCATTCTTTAACCAGGCATTTCCCATACTCTCAGTGCTGAAAGCTTCACAAAGTGATGACGAAAGGCAAAAAATTTTCTCCGGAAATGCTAAACGGATTCTATCCTTGTAACAAAGTAAATATAAAAATTAATCAAAATATTTATTATTCTCATTACTATGAAACAATATCTTGTAGATATTCTAACGGGGTTAAACTTCGAATTGCTACGTTTTTTACACTAATTTATTTGTATAGGCCAGAATATTCTCTTGATATAATTCCTAATAATACATCCAATATCCTTTAAATTCGCCTTTCGAGTTGTATTCCAGCGCGGGGAAAGGTAGTTTAACAAAGGTCATTCCCTTAAACAAAACCTTCAAAAACCCGGAGTTGGTTTTTATTTTAGTCCAGTCCACATCGAGCGATAAAAGATATTGCCGGTAACGTTCTGTTTCAGGAATCGCAACCCCGTTGTAACCTGAAATATTTTCAAACTCACCATACATTCCGTTGGCTCCATATCCAGCGGCAATATTCAGCCAGTCCGGCAACCGGTTCTTTCCGGTAATTTTTTTCATTGGCATTGAAAGCCAGTAGGTATGTCCGTTATAGTCGTTTAGTAAGCGGTTCATGGTTGTCTGACCGAAGTACCCGTTCGAGTTCTTTGAATAAACTGATTCCCAGTAACTGAATTTATACTTTATTACCTGCTCCCGGAATAATAATTCCTGTCCGAATACCAAAACAGAACCCATTGTATTGGCTGCAATATCGCCCCATGAAAACCCATACCCTTCGTGAATTCCATCCATTATTTCAATGGGAAACTGCAAAACAAATCCCAAAGTAGAGCCAAAAATGAGCGCCTCTT
>DATFJO010000475.1:0-4086 GCA_035269145.1 Tangfeifania sp.
AACCACGCAAAAAATGCTGGATGAACTCGATGCTGAAAAATTTTGCAGCGGTCATGCCATGATAATGAACCGGGCAGATATTGAAAAACACCTTGAAGAAATAACTGCTTTTCAGCAAAAAATTAAATCGCTTGTTGCGGAAGGAAAAACACTGAAACAAGTGCAGGCTACTTTTGACGAAAATGAAGCCCGCCTGGCTGAGTCTGTTTATAACGAAGTGATGGCAATAAAATAAGCGTTTTATCCCAAACATCTGCTTTTAAAATGATTAATCAGAAAAAAAAGAAATGGATTTTTTGCTTAGGGTTTGTTGATTTGCTTTTGTACAACCGACTTAATTTCTTCTGCATCGCAAACACCCTCGGTTTTCCATTGCAGTGCACCTTTTTTAAAAACCATGATGGTAGGTAAATTCTGAACTTTGTAACGGGTGGCTATGTATGGATTTCTGTCTACATTTACTTTTACAATTCTAACATGCTCTTTCAACTCGCTTTTCACTTTTTTCAGAATGGGGGGAACCTCCTTGCAGGGCACACACCAATCAGCATAAAAATCGACCAGAACCGGTTTTGATGAATTAATAATATGCTGAAAGCGATGATTCATTTTTTTTCCTCTGCTTTTTTATTTCGTTTTTTCAGAAAATCATTCAGAAAATCTCCCAAAAGATATCCTACTGCGGCTCCCCACAAAGTACTCCAATACCAGACCGATTGTATCGGGCAGGTTCCCGAGTTACAGCCAACAAACCTCCAGTACAGAAACCCTCCCAGTGCACCAACGGCTGTGAAAACTACTGCCAGCCATCTATTTTGAATTAAATTTTTCATAACTTCTATTCATTTGTAAACAACATTCTCATTATATGGTTTTTCCAATTCAATCAATAAGATTTATGACTGTTAGAGATAATTGAAAATGATGCATTTTGACATAATTTTTTACTACTTATTCATCTATTTTTACACTTCAATAAAAATTAGTTGCAACTTTACCTGCAAAAACCAATCCGTTCAAATTAAAATGAATTGCAACAAAAAGTATGAGACAAAAGTCACATAAGAAAAAATCAAAATCAATTAATGTATCAACTGTAAATTTTTATGCAATGAAAAAGCTCGTTTATCTGTTTTCACTCATTCTGTTCCTGGTATTTAGTACAGGAAATGTAAATGCACAGGAAAATCTATCGATTTCGTATGAACAGTACCAGTTAAAAAATGGCCTCGATGTCGTATTACACCAGGACAAGTCGGATCCGATTGTTGCTGTAGCCATCCAGTATCATGTGGGTTCAAACCGCGAGGAACCCGGTAAAACCGGTTTTGCCCATCTTTTTGAACACATGATGTTTCAGCAATCGGAAAATGTAGGCCAGGATGAATTTTTCAAAAAAATTCAGGGGGCCGGCGGAACCTTAAATGGCGGAACAAGTAACGATGGAACCATCTATTTTGAAGTGGTGCCCAAAAATGCACTGGAAATGGTACTTTGGATGGAATCGGACCGCATGGGATTTCTGCAAAACACAGTAACAAAACCGGCATTTGTCAATCAGCAAAATGTAGTTCAAAACGAAAAACGCCAGTCGTACGACAACCGTCCGTATGGCCACACAAATTATGTAACAGCCAAAAATCTTTATCCCGAAGGTCATCCTTATAGCTGGACGGTTATCGGCGAAATGGAAGACCTGTTAAATGCCACTGTGGAGGATGTTAAAGAATTTCACAGCAAATTTTATGTCCCGAACAATTCAACGCTGGTACTGGCAGGCGATTTTGAAACAGAACAGGTAAAACCGTTAATCGAAAAATATTTTGGCGAAATTCCACGCGGACCAAAAATTGATGATTTAAAACCGCAACCGGTTACCCTCGGCAAAACAAAAAAAATCTACCACGAAGATAGCTTTGCGCGTACTCCGCAGCTCACCATGGTCTGGCCTGTGCCTCAGCAATACACCGAAGATGCGTACGCACTCGATTTCCTTGCCCAAATTTTGTCAAGCAGCAAAAAATCACCTTTCTACCGTGTCATTGTGAAAGATAAAAAACTGGCACCACGCACCAGGGTTTATAACCGGGCAATGGAACTGGCAGGCCAGTTTACCGTATCAATCAACGCCAATGCGGAAACCAGCCTAACCGACTTAGAAAATGCTGTTTTCGAAGCTTTTGAACTGTTTGAAAAAGAAGGAATAACAGCAAAAGATGTTGAGCGTGAAAAGGCAGGCATCGAAACCGGATTCTTCAACGGCATCAGTTCGGTGTTTATGAAATCGTACCAACTGGCGCATTATAATGAATACGCCGGCTCACCGGGTTTCATCGATCAGGATATTCAAAACATCAGGGCGGTAACTGTTGATGATGTAATGCGTGTATACAACAAATACATTAAAAACAAACCTTACCTGGCAACCAGTTTTGTGCCCAAAGGTCAGGTAGATTTAATAGCCGAAAATTCGGTTGATGCAGGAATTGAGGAAGAAAACATTAACGAAGCCACAAAAGTTGAGGTGGATGAAATGGAAGAGGAAGCTGAAATTGCCAAAACTCACAGTTCTTTCGACCGTTCAAAACAACCGGCACCTGGCAAGGATCCGGCGGTTAAACTTCCTGAAGTCTGGTCTGGTAAAACATCAAATAGATTGAATGTTTTGGGAATTAAGCATGACGAAGTTCCACTGGTAAGTTACTCTTTGATTATTGAAGGTGGTCATTTGCAGGATCCGGAGGGAAAATCGGGGGTAGCAAATTTCGTGGCCGACATGCTTACGGAAGGCACTGCCACAAAAACACCCGAAGAACTGGAAGAAGCCATTGAACTGCTGGGAGCCAGTATCAGGGTAAATGCCGGCACCGACAAGATTACAGTAAATGTAAATTGTTTGTCGCGCAACTTCGAAGAAACTCTGGCACTGGTTGAAGAAATTCTGCTGGAACCAAGATGGGATGAAGAGCAATTCGAATTGATAAAATCGAGGACAATTAACGAACTAAAACGCAGCATGGCCAATCCTGCCTACATCGGAGCACTGAGTTTTTACAAAATCATTTACGGCGAAAACAGCATTCTTGGCGTTCCCGCAAGCGGAAATGTTGAATCAGTGGAATCGATTACCATGCAGGATTTAAAAGACTACTATCGCAACAATTTCTCTCCTTCAGTTACCAAAATGCAAATTGCAGGCAGCATTGGTAAAGCAGAAGTGATGGATGCCCTGGCCAGCTTGTCGGACAACTGGAAAACCAAAAAGGTTGAAATAAAAGTACCCGAAAGACCACTTCCTCCTGAAAAAGGCGGAATTTACTTCGTGGATGTTCCGGGTGCCAAACAATCGGTCATTTATGTGGGCAATGCATCGCCTCCCCGCACCAACAAAGATTATTTCCCGGCTACCGTCATGAATTACAAACTGGGAGGGTCTTTCAACGGCATCCTGAATATGATTCTTCGCGAAGAAAAAGGATTTACCTACGGTGCCCGCTCCGGTTTTGCAGGGTATAAATACCACGGTAATTTTACCGCCAATTCAAGTGTGCGTTCCGATGCCACATTGGAAGCGGTGGGTATTTTCAAAAATGAAATTGAAAAATACGCCCGGGGAATCAACGAGGAAGATTTGCAGTTTACAAAAGATGCGTTGCTAAAATCGAATGCCCGGAATTTTGAAACACTTGGTGCATTGCTGAATATGCTCGAAGAAATCAGCAGCTTCGATTTGCCCTTCGACTATGTAAAACATGAGGAGGAATTTATCAGGCAGTTCACGCCGGAACAACATAAAAAACTGGCTCAAAAACTGCTGAATCCCGAAAAAATGTATTTCGTTGTTGCCGGAGATGCCGCAACACAAATGGAACAGCTCGAAAAAACCGGTTTGGGAAAACCTGTTTTATACGAACTGTAAAACCTTTTGAAAACCTGAAATAAAATGTCATTCCGATAAAATAATTCAAATCGGAATGACATTTTATTTTCGGCCCATCTTCCATTTTACAGGAAACTATTATTGGAGAAAATGACAAATGCGTTAGATTAACATTTCATTAAAAGGAATAAATTTACTGGTGTGTG
>DATFJO010000476.1:0-7132 GCA_035269145.1 Tangfeifania sp.
CAAACCAGCTACCTGTAGATTTTACAACCAATCCTTTTTTCAAAATAAACTTTCTTTAATTATTTTCAATTGCTGGAATCATGCATTTCCACGTGGAACATGCACATAACTTATTTATTCCCAATCTAATATGATTTTTCCACAGTTTCCTTCTTCCATTATTTCAAAAGCTTTCTGATAATCATCTGCTTTAAAACGGTGCGTAATTACAGGTGTAATGTCCAGTCCTGACGTTAACATCATTTCCATGTGGTACCAGGTTTCATACATTTCACGGCCATAAATTCCTTTAAGTGTTAACCCCTTGAAAATGATGTTGTTCCAGTTTATTTGTGTTTTTTGTGGCAGCAATCCGAGTAAACTGATTTTACCGCCATTGTACATGTGGTTTACCATGTCGTTAAACGCTGCCGGCGAACCGGAGCATTCCAGTCCAATATCGAAACCAGCCACCATACCGTGGCGTTCCATGGCCTCTTTTATACTTTCTTTGGTAGGATCGATTACGCGTGTTGCCCCCATTTTGCGGGCCAGACTGCGACGGAATTTACTCAGATCTGTTCCAATTACATTGCGGGCACCCGAAAAGCGGCAAATAGCTGCGGCCATTGCTCCAATGGGGCCGCCAATTCCGGTAATTAATACGTCTTCGCCAAGTAAAGGAAACGAAAGTGCGGTGTGTGTGGCATTTCCCAGCGGATCCATTATTGACATGATTTCATCGGGAATGCTGACATCGACGTGGAGCACATTTTTCGCGGGTACAGAAATATATTCTGCAAAACCACCGTCGCGCTGCACACCAATACCAACGGTGTGGTCGCAAATGTGCTGACGTCCGCGACGACAATTGCGGCAAAATCCGCAAGAGATGTGGCCTTCAACAGTCACCCTCTCCCCCACTTCTACACGGTCGACTTCTGAACCAACTTCTACCACTTCGCCCATATATTCATGGCCGATTGTAACCGGTGGTTTTATGGTTTGTTGTGCCCATTCGTCCCATTTGTAAATGTGCAAATCGGTGCCGCAAATCGCCGATTTTTTTATTTTGATTAATACATCGTTGGGTCTCACTTCCGGTATCGGAACATCTTCCATCCAGATACCTTTTTCGGGTTTACTTTTTACCAGTGCCTTCACAGTTATATCTTTTTTTATTGTTTGTTTTTTTTCAAAATGCAAAATAAAACATTTTTATTCCTTAAAGAAGAATGAAAATCAGCCCTTCGGTTTTTCTTGTTTATTTCAATTCAAGGTGTTCGGTAATTCTGATTTTAATTGGATTCGCTTAGTAAATAGCGTTGCGAAATAAATCTTACCGGATACCAGGAAGCAATAAATCCGATAAAAATAACAATGCCGAAAATAATTAGAATATCTGAAAAAATGATTTGAACAGGGTAAGCTGAAATTACGAATGAACCTGCACCGAATTTTATCAGTTCAAATTCAATTTGTGCCCAGCTAATCAGCACGCCCAAAATTGTTCCGAAAACTGCTCCGAAAAATGAAATCATCCAGCCTTCGAAAAGAAAAATACGGCGAATAAGCGATGAATTTGCCCCCATACTACGCAAAATATAAAGGTCTTCTTTTTTGTCGATTATTAGCATTGTAAGGCTTCCAAGCATATTGAACGAGGCAATTATCAGAATAAATACCAAAATAAGGTAAGCGGCCCATTTTTCCGACTGCATGGTCTTGTAAATTAAATCGTGTTGCTGGTATTTATTTTTCACGTGAAACGATTCTCCTACAATCGATTCAATTTCCCGTTGCAGTTTTTTTGAATTGACATCCGGGTCAATTCCCAGTTCAACCGCTGAAATCTCTCCTTTGCTTTCAAAAAGCTCAGCCGCAAAATCGAAAGGAACCAAAACATATTTCGAGTCGATTTCTTCTAAAACCGAAAAAACGCCCGACGGGAAAATATAGTCGTAATTCAGTGCTCGTGAGGGATTCAGAGATGTTTGCCGGCCTCTTTTGGGCACAAAAAGCCGGATAGGATCGATAAACGTCAGTCCTATTCCCAGGTTATAAGCCACCCCCTGCCCCACTACCGCAAAATCTTCACCCTGTTCTTCGAGTAAATATTCGCCATCAACTATGAGTGTATCAATTTTTGTGTATTTCTGATAATTTTCAGGAACTCCCTTTATAACTGCTGCATATTGCTGTTCGTTGTATTTCAGCAACGCTACTTCTTCAATTATTTCGGCATAATGAACCACTCCCTGCAGGTTTTTAATTTCACTGAAACGCCCGTCAGCGGGTGAAAACATTTTACCTTCTTTTGAAGTGATTTTAAAGTCGGGATCAAAATTGCTGAAAAAAGTTGAAATCAAACTGTTAAATCCATTGAACACCGACAAAACAATTACCAGGGCCATCGTTCCCACAACTATTCCGGCCATCGAAATTCCCGAAATAATGTTGATGATGTTCTGTTTCTTTTTCGAAACGAGGTAGCGTTTTGCTATGAAAAGTGGTAAGTTCAAATTCTTTTTGTAAGAAACGTAAAAACAGGCGATTTATTGAATCTATTTTTCAAGTAAGTCATCGATATGCTCGATGTAATCCAGGCTGTCGTCGATGTAAAACTCCAATTCCGGAATAACCCGCACGCTTTTACCGATGCGGTGCCCCAGTTCTCCCCTGATTGCCTTACTGTTGCGCTTTATCTCTTCCAGAATTTCCTGTGAATATTCCGAAGGAAAAATACTGAGGTAGATGCGGGCAATCCCCATATCTTTGGTTACCCTTACAGTGGTAACAGAGATGAGTTTTCCCTGGTATTTCGATTTGTTGAGCTGAAGTAAAATATCCGCTATTTCGCGCTGTACAAGCCGTGAAATTTTATTTTGTCTGGTACTAAACTGTTCCATAAACTGTTTTCTAAAACTTTAAATTTTGCCCAAAATTAAGGAAAATAGTTTAAAGCAGCAGCTTGTTGACTTATCAGACAGAGCAATGATTATGTGGTTGCCTGTCAGTAATTTTCTGAAACAAGAGCAGGAATGGCATTGCGGAGGTTTTCGTCGGGCTTGATTATGTTATAATTTTCCCAGAATTCAGGATCGTAGCTGTCAATCATTTCCACAAAAATGTCGTTTTTCTTAATGGATTCTTTTCTTGTAAATCTTTTTAATTCAGTCGATTGCATGTTGGTAATCAACAATTCTGAAACGCTGTGAAATTCGGAGTTAATATTTTCTTTCCGGCTTTTTATTTTGAATTTAACCGAAGCGCGGGCGTTTGCCAAATGCCATTTTCCCTGGTATTGCCTAAAGTTTACTTCGTATTCCACAAACGATGGCCGGGCTTTTACGCCGGCCGGTTTGCGCTTTATCAGCACATTTTCAGCTTTTCGTAAACCCCTTTTGTCGAATCCGTAGCGGGCATGAACAACTGCAAATGTTTCACGGTGAACATACAATTCACCTACGAACCCATGAAAATCGAGTCCTGAAACAGGTTTAAATTCAAGTACATAAACCGGATGCTTGTTGTACCAAACTACTCTGCTGATGCGGAAATTATAAAACTGTTGAGTTTCTTCATTTAGAAAACTTTCCAAGGTTTTTACCACATCGAGTTGAGTGATTGTAAACGGGCCGCCCTGCAGCTTAAAATTAATCCACTTAAAGGGCTGAACATCTGGGCTTTGTCTGGCTTTTACCAGCCGCACCAAATCCGATCGGAAAGTGTTTACATAAGGCGCTTTTAGAATTTCCATTACCGCTTCCGAAACGTTAATGTAGTTGTCGTCCTGTTTTACTGTTTCGCGGTAGAAGGCCGACATCAGACGGGGATGAGCTGTGTAATTTTTTGAGATATTGGCCCGGATATTTTCAAGCAGTTTTTCAGGAGTTGTTGAAGTTACCTTCACTTCACGGATTTTTATGGAAACCTGTTCCATTGGGATCAAATCTTCGTCGAGAAGCTGAAAAGCCGGCATAAACTGCTGTTTAAAGCCCATACTTGAAATCACCAAAGTATCCTGAATGTATTCAGGATGCAGTTTCAGCAAAAATTCTCCGTCGGTATTTGTGATGGTTCCAATTGGCTCGTTAAAAACTGAAACTGAAGCGTATGGAATGGGCTCTTCTTTTTTGTGTTCGATGATTTTTCCCGTCAGGAAAAAGTATTTTACAGGAATTGTGTCGGGAATCGAATGGAGCACCGAATCTTTCCGGACTTCATTTTTAGTGATGATAACCTGGTTTTCGAGCTCTCTGAATCTGAATTCACGGGGATTAAAAATGCTGGTTAAAACTGAATAGAGTGATTTTTCAATGGCCTGAACCGAATATTTTTTTTCAGCCTGGATTTGGGCTGCATCGTACGAAAAATAGACCCTGGCCTGCCAACTGATTTGATCCAAAATACTGCTAAGCGGCTGGTTTTCGGCGTTGATTGAAACCCGGCGCTCAAATACAGAACCATCCTGTTGCTGTGCCCATGTTCCGTAGGCAAGCAACAGGATGATAAACAGTATTTTAAATCTTTTTTGTGGCATTAAAATAGTTTTTTCAACTCAAACGATGTTTTATATTCTTCTCCATCGCGCAAAACTTTCACCCTGATTTTTTTGTTTTCGCGGCTTTGCAGCAACAGGTTAATATCATTCAGTTCGAGCGAATGGTGGTTGCTGAAATTCAGCGATAAAATCTGGTCATTTTCCTTCAACCCGGCAAAGTAGGCGGGCGAATTTTCCCTGATATCGGTAATGGTAAAAATGGGTAATCCCGGAACCGGATTGATGACTTCCATTCCACTCATATTGTAATTAAAATCATCTTTTACACGGTGTGTAGGGCGCATGGTAAGACGGCTGTTGCGGTAATCGATGGTTACGATAAACCGGCGTAAAATTTCAGCGCCAAGTGTTCCGTTGCGGTCATTTGTTGAAATTAATTGCTCAATAAGTTCGGAGTTGGGATAAGCTACAATTGGTTTTGAAAGAATCAGCGGACCTACCCAAATCCCGTCTATCCTTCCTTTACTTCCAAAAACACTTCCGTTTAATCCTTTTCCCAGGAAAGTTTCAATGTTTTTTTCCGGTAAATTAATCCGGTCGTCTGATTTTTCAGAAAGCCATAATGCATCGCTGGCACCGGTGTCAACCAGCAGCTTTACAGGAACTTCCCTTTGATCATCGGTAACGATGCTGGTACGTACAAAAGGTTTGTTATTTTCGAGGTGCAATGGTAAAATGATGTCTTTGCGCCGGTCGCGGTATTTATAGTATTCAGGCTTGTACAATGTAATCTTTTCATTCGGATAGTCGACTTTCACAATGTAATCTTTGAAAAGGTTAAATCCGATGAGTCCGTGAACCGGGATTCCCAGCATGTGCGAAATCTGAAAATTTTCATCGATAATCATTTGTACTTCCTGGTTACGGGCAGTTAAACCGTTTAATTTCATGGTATTATTGCCCGACCGGTAGGCTGTAAGTTCATGGCCTTCACCCAACCCTTTTACCTGAACAGGCATTAGATAATTAAGGTTCAGCTTATTAACAAAAGGTAGTTCTGTAATAATCGGGAACCTTACACCGGTGTCGAGAATAAAATTCAGGGTGTCTGATTCGTTTATAGTAACCGGAATGATAATCAGGTTGCTGGCGGTTTTAAAATCAATTGTAAGTGATTCGTCTGTAGGATCGTCAAAAAGAAAACCCCGGTTACTGGTTTGAAACTGGCGCGAATTCCTGTCGAAATCAATGCTTTCATCGAGAGGCACATAGTCTCTTACAACCAAAATATTATCTTCAATTTCAAACAGAAGGTAAAAGTCTTTCATTAGCTTTTCGAGTACAAATTTTATAGGTTTGTTCGAAATATTCAGATTTACCTTTTTATTGTCTACAATGTTGGCATTGTAGGAATAATCGAGGTTCAGGTATTTGCATAATTTCTCAATTACATCCGACAAAGGTTCTTCTTCTGCATAAATACTGATGTTTTGATCGAGCACCTGTTCCTTGTTTTCCTGAGCGGACGAAACCTGTGGCACAAACAGAATGGCTGCCAAAAACAGCGCTACTGCAATTCCAAAATTCATTTTTATTGTTTTCATTTCTTTGAAGCTTTAATTGTTATTATTTATTTTTTTCGAAAGTATATACCGGTTATTTTCCTGTTTCAGGTTCAGGTCAAAAGTCAACTGAACCACATTCAAAACAAAATCTACCGGTTTTTTATCAAATTCTGCGGTTAAAACCATTTCGTTTATATCTTCATTGCTTACCTCAATGTTAATGCGATAAACTTTTTTCAGGTGGCTGATTACCTGTTTCATTGGCGTTTCTTCAAAAACCAGGTTGTGGGTTTTCCAGGCGAGGTAATTACGGTCGGTATTCCGGCTTTTTTGCAGTTTGTTTTCGTTTTCCAGGAGCGTTCCTTTCTCTCCCCGGGTAAGAAAAATTTGCTCCGGTTCCTCAACTGAATCATTTTGTTTGCACGAAACCTGCACCTTTCCCGATTCTACCACCACTTCCACTTTGTCGTTTTCCGGGTAGGCCGAAACATTGAATGATGTTCCAAGCACCTTTACCTGTGCCTCTCCGGCATTGATTACGAAAGGCTTTTCCGGATTTGGTTTTACATCGAAAAATGCCTCTCCTGTAATGGTTATTTCCCTGATTTCCCCTTTAAAATGTTTTGGGAAAATGATTTTTGAATGGCTGTTTAATGTTACTACCGAGCCATCGGGAAGTATGTATTCATTTGTATTTTCGGGATCATTCGTAACTTCAGTGCTATAAATTTCCTGCAATTGATTTTGGAACCCAATGAAATATCCTGCCGTTCCGAGCAGTAAAGCAATCAGTATTACAGCAGCGTATTTGTAGAAAGTTTTCATTCCGTTTTTCATGAAATTTACCCACCGAATGTCCTTTGAATGAGCCGGTTCCATTTTTTCTGCCACTTTATTCCATGCCGCTTCCGAATCGTAATTTTTCAGCCTGTAAACGGTATCTGATTGCTCGAGCAGCAGCCTGATTTTATCCAGCTCCTCGCGGTTTTTACCCGATTCGCTGGCCCAGTTTTCCACCTGTTCAGTTTCGGCCGCATTGGTTTCGTGGCTCAGGTATTTACCCAGCATTTCCCAATCGGGCCTT
>DATFJO010000477.1:0-3827 GCA_035269145.1 Tangfeifania sp.
TTAGCCAGGAGAAGAGAACCTGCTGGCTCCGTATTGCCCGAAGGCAAATGGCAATTTTTACTAAATATTTGATTATGAGAAAAAAAGTTCATGTAAAATTTGGATTACAACATAGAAGGGATCGCTGCGCGGGAAATGACAGCCCTGAACAATTTATATTTGACATGACACTAGTTGACGCTTTCAAGTCAAAGACGTGAACTGTTCTGAAGTACTACCGACTTGTCAGCGTGCGAAGCTCCTGACAACGTCAAACCGGCATAAAATAGAATATTCATCCTTGCCATTCATCACAAAAAATGACCACTCATCACAACAATTCAAACGCTGAAACACCGCTCATAACAAATCTTTGCTGTGTATCCTGATTGCTTGGTTTGCATCATTCTGTTGCTTCTATTTGTAAGCAAAACATTTGCTAACACAAAAAACAGTATTATGAAAACAACAGAAATTTTCAATTTCACAGAACTAAAAAAAAGAACATTTTTCGTATTTATTTTAAATCTATTGTTCTTATCGGCCACTGCTCAAAACGCTTTCAAAATTGAAGGTTCGCTGCAATCAAAAAACAATCGGGAAGCCATTCCTTTTGCGACACTCGCTTTGCATTCTTCATCCGATTCTTCGCTGGTATCTGGTACCATAAGTAATGGAGAAGGAAACTTTCAATTAAGTGCAGATAAACAGGAAGAATATTTCCTGAAAATTTCGCACCTCGGGTTTGACCCGGAAACCGTTGACATCAGTTTTAATGAAATACAGGAAATCAACATCGGTGTAATTTTACTGAATGAGAAGACAGTAAAAATGGAGTCGCTGACGGTTATTGCCGAGCGGTTAAAAGCCAAATCAGATGGCAACACCACCACCTATTTCATGAACAAAAAAATGGAGGACGCTTCATTTTCCGGGACCGATGTATTGAAACACATTCCGGGCATTCAAACCGATTTTATGCAAAATATTTTGCTGGAAGGAAGCAGCAACTTCATTCTTCGGGTAGACGGAATCGAGCGCGATTTGGATTTCCTGCGCCGTATGGATGCAAAGAAGATTGATAAAATTGAAGTGATAAATGCTCCCGGTTCACAATATGACGCTGATGTAACCGGTGTCATTAATATTGTACTGAAAGAGAAAGAAACCGGAATGAGCGGTCATGTTTATGCTGAAATTCCGACTTCTGCCAAAACAATGTATCTGTTTCCCAATTACAGTTTGAGTTATGGCCGGAAAAAATTCAATTTTTACACATCGTACAATGGTGAAATCAGCTATTTTGATGTCGCTAATGCTGAAAACCGGACTATACAGGCAAATGAAACAAACACATCAATTTCTGTTTTGGAAGATGTTCGTCAGAAAAACTGGTCGCACAAATTTCATTTCGGAATTGATTTTACACCTAATAAAAACAACCAGTTTAATCTTTACGGATTTTTGAATCCTTATTCGTGGGAGCAGGACGGTCATGTAAAACTGGATGTTCGGCCAGAAAATGGATCAAATAAAAGCTGGTCAGCCACCAAAAATGACGACGATAAAAACCTTCAGTCGTTTGCATCATTCTATTACAAACATACTTTTTCTGATGCGCAGGAATTAAAAGTGGACATGAGTTACTACAACCTGCAGGCCAGCAACTCAATATTTTTTAAAGCTGACAGTACTTTTCAAAATTTCCCCGGCAGCATTGAAAACTCCAGTCAACCCAACGAAAACAGGGCCATTCTGAAAATTGATTACACACTTTCTCTTTCTGAAAGCTGGAAATTAAACACAGGTGGAAAAACCATGTTTTCAATTTTGAAAGACAGAGAAAACAGGGATTTCCGGTTCTCGAAAAGTATTTGGGCCGGTTACGGCGAACTGCTTTTTTCGAAATCAGCTTTTGATGCGCAACTTGGACTGCGGGCTGAAAAATCGATTTCAACTTTGGAGGACGGATTTAAAAATGATGCATTTGCTTTGTTGCCTCATTTTTTACTGAACTGGAAAATCAACTCCGGCAATCAACTGAAACTGATCTACCGAAAATCGTTGAACCGGCCGGGACTGTATGAATTAAATCCAACTGAAAACTTCAGCGATCCGTTAAAAATAACCGCCGGAAATCCGGAATTAAATCAAGAAATTTCGCATTACCTGGCAGCTGATTTTTCATCTGCTTTTCAAGGTAATTTCATTTCGGCGAGGGTATTTTGGCAGGAATTCAACAATTTTATCCAACCGTTCAGTTTTATCAACGATCAGGGAATCTTTACTACACAAACCCAAAATATGGGCAATGTTTCTCAATATGGTTTTCAGGTGAAAGGTTCCCTGAAACTGCATAAAATGATAACCGTCAATCCGTATGTGAAAGTGTTCAATATCCGGAGCAGAACGAATGGATTTGCACCGGAAGCAGACTCAGAAAATACAGCGCTCGAGTCAGGACTTTCAACCCTTTTATCATTTAAAAACGACTGGTCGGCATCGTTTCAAATTCAATACAACAGGGGGCTGCAATACTTTCAAAACAACACCTACAACGACGCACTGTACTTTGTTTCTGTTGAAAAAACGATAAAAGACAAACTTAAAATCGGCATAACCAGTGCCGTTCCATTTAAAAACTCAGTTACCTACCAGGCCACTGATATATCGGGCGAAAATTTCCAGAGTCATTGGAAGGGCAACATTCAAACCAACGGATTTCCGGTATGGCTGAAACTGAGTTACCGGTTTCATTCCGGCCAAAAAGTAAATCTGATTCAACGTCAAAAAGAAGAAATCAAAACTGTTCCGAAGAAAGGATTTTGAAAAAATTTGATAGCTTTGGTAACACAACAAAAACATTTCAAAATGAAAGCTGTAAAAACGAATATTCTTCTTCTGTTCTTAATTATTTTCTATGCCAATGCTGAGGCCGATGTCAAACTACCTAAAATATTCAGTTCAAACATGGTTCTGCAACAGGGTATTGAAATTCCGGTTTGGGGCCGGGCCGCACAAGGTGAAGAAATTAATGTCACATTTAACGGCGAAACTGTTCGTGCAGTAGCCAATGAAGATGGGAAATGGATGGTTAAAATTCCCTCTCAAAAATATGGTGGCCCGTTTACTTTAACAGTGAATGGCGAAAATGAAATCGTTTTCGAAAATGTGATGGTTGGTGAGGTTTGGATTGCTTCGGGTCAGTCGAACATGCAATGGTCGGTTGCTCAAAGTAAAAATGCGAAAACAGAAATTGCCGCTGCCAATTATCCAAATATCCGGCTCTTTTCCGTTCCACGAAAAGTGGCACAATTTCCACAGGATGACATTGAAAGCGGTGAATGGTTGGAATGTTCGCCTGAAACGGTTCCCGGTTTTTCTGCGGTGGCCTATTTCTTCGGACGGGAAATTAACGACAAGCTGGATGTTCCGGTTGGTTTGATACACAGTTCATGGGGAGGTACAGTGGCCGAAACCTGGATAAGCCCGGAAACGATTGCTGAGGATCCCGATTTCCGGGAAAAAATGGTTGAACTGCAGCAACTCAATTTGGATAATTACCGGGAACAAAAGTTGGAGCAAATCAGAAAAATGCTTGGCGGCGAGTTACCAGACGGAGAGGTCGATTCAATTAACGGCAAACCGGCATGGTCGGCTGTAAATTACAATGATGGTGACTGGAAAACCATTTCAACTCCCAAATACTGGGAAGCACAGGGTTACATGGACATTGACGGAGTTGCCTGGTACCGCAAAGAAATTGAGTTAAGTGAAAATCAAACCCAAGACGATCTAACACTGCACCTCGGAAAAATTGATGACGAAGACATTACGTTTATCAACGG